>JABWBJ010000225.1 GCA_013360595.1 Gemmatimonadaceae bacterium
AGGCGTTGACGCGACCCGTGCCGGGCATCGTGGGCTCAGGCGCCGATCACAGGGGACGACGTCGCGGCGCCGGCCCCTCGCGTCGCGGCGGCGTCGTCACGACCGGCTGGCGAGCTGCCGCAGGACGTAGGGCAGGATGCCGCCGTGCCGGTAGTAGTGAAGCTCCTCGGGTGTATCGATGCGCGACCGCACCCGGAATCGCCGCTCGCCTCGGTCGTCACGCGCCACCACGCTGAGCGTCGCGCGGGCCGGCATCGCGTCGTCCAGGCCCTCGATGTCATACGTCTCGAAGCCGGTCAGTCCGAGGGACTGCCGCGTCTCGCCGCCGGCGAACTCCAGCGGCAGCACGCCCATCCCCACCAGGTTCGACCGGTGGATTCGCTCGAACGACTCCGCGAGCACGGCCCGCACTCCGAGGAGCGCCGTGCCCTTCGCGGCCCAGTCGCGTGAGGATCCCGTGCCGTACTCCTTGCCCGCGATGACGATCTGCGGGATGCCGCGCGCCTGCCGCTCCATCGCGATGTCGTAGAGCGGGACCGGCTCGCTGCCGGGGGCCGTCGCCGACCACCAGCCTTCCTTGCCCCCGGCGAGCTCGTTCCGAAGGCGGATGTTGGCGAAGGTGCCGCGCATCATCACCTCGTGATTGCCCCGGCGCGCGCCGTACGAGTTGAAGTCCTTCTTCGCCACGCCCTGGGCCAGCAGCCACTGCCCGGCCGGGCTCTTCTCCGCGATCGATCCGGCAGGGGAGATGTGGTCGGTGGTGATCGAGTCGCCGAACATCCCCAGCACCCGCGCGCCGGTGATGGGCCGGATCGGCGACGGCGTGGCGGTCATGCCGTCGAAGTACGGCGGGTTCTTCACGTAGGTGGAGTCGGCGCTCCAGGCGTACCGGTCCCCGGCCGGGGCCGGGAGCGAGCGCCACTGCTCGTCGCCGGCGAAGACGTTCGCGTACTGCGCCTGGAACATCTCCCGCTTCACCGAGCGCAGGATCTCGTCCTCCACGTCCTTCGGCGATGGCCAGATGTCGCGGAGGAAGACCGGGCCGTCGGTGCCCAGGCCCAGCGGTTCGCGCTCGAGGTCGATGTCCATGCGGCCGGCGAGCGCGTAGGCGACGACCAGGGGCGGCGACGCCAGATAGTTGAAGCGCGTCTGCGGATTGACGCGGCCCTCGAAGTTCCGGTTCCCCGACAGCACGGCGGCCACGACCAGCTGCCCTTCGTCGATCGCCTTCGACACCGGCTCCGGAAGCGGCCCCGAGTTGCCGATGCAGGTGGTGCAGCCGTAGCCGACGACGCCGAAGCCGAGCCGCTCCAGGTCCGGGAGCACGCCCGACTTCGTGAAGTAGTCGGTCACCACCTTGGACCCCGGCGCGAGCGACGTCTTCACCCACGGCTTGCTGCGCAGGCCCCTGCGCACGGCATTCCGCGCCAGAAGTCCCGCGGCCAGCATCACCGAGGGGTTGGAGGTGTTCGTGCAGCTCGTGATGGCCGCGATGACCACCGACCCGTCGCGCAGATGGCATGGCTCGCCGTTGATGGTCAGCGGGATGCCCTGCTCCTCGTGCGCCTGCGCGGCGCCTTCGGCGTCCATGCGCGCGGCAGCGACGTCGATGGCGGCTCCGGCCGGCACCGGCGCGCCCGCCAGACGCTGGCGCTCGGCGGCGAGTGCTGCCCGGTAGAGCTCCTTCGATTGCGACAGGGGGACGCGATCCTGCGGGCGCTTGGGACCGG
Source organism: Gemmatimonadaceae bacterium (assembly GCA_013360595.1). Lineage (GTDB taxonomy): Bacteria > Gemmatimonadota > Gemmatimonadetes > Gemmatimonadales > Gemmatimonadaceae > JABWBJ01. The sequence goes on from JABWBJ010000225.1 coordinate 1,731, forward strand.
CCAGACTCGGAACGACCGAGCCAAGGTCGAGCTCGATCGTGTCCGTGAAGACCGGATCGGGCGTGTCGTCGGTGCGGAAGAGCCCCTGCTCCCGGCAGTAGGCCTCGACCAGCTGCACCCGGGGTTCGTCGCGCCCGCTGAGGCGGAGGTACCTGAGCGTTTCGGCATCGACGGGGAAGAACCCCATCGTCGCGCCGTACTCGGGCGCCATGTTCGCGATCGTCGCCCGGTCGGCGAGGGAGAGCGACGACAGGCCGGCGCCGTAGAACTCCACGAACTTGCCCACGACCTTCTTCTTGCGGAGCATCTCGGTGACCGTGAGCACCAGGTCGGTCGCCGTAGCCCCCGCCGGGAGCCGGCCGTGCAGCTTGAAGCCGACGACCTCCGGAATCAGCATCGACACCGGCTGTCCGAGCATCGCCGCCTCGGCTTCGATGCCGCCCACGCCCCAGCCCATCACGCCGAGGCCGTTGATCATCGTGGTGTGCGAGTCGGTGCCGACGAGCGAGTCCGGGTAGGCCAGCGTTTCACCGTTCGCGGCGGCCGTGAACACCACCTGGCCGAGGTATTCGAGGTTGACCTGGTGGCAGATGCCCGTCCCCGGGGGGACCACGCGGAAGTTCCGGAACGCGTTCTGGCCCCATCGCAGGAACTCGTAGCGCTCGCGGTTCCGTTCGAACTCGAGCTGCGTGTTGATGAGGAGCGCGGCCTCGATCCCGTACTGGTCCACCTGCACCGAGTGGTCGATGACCAGGTCGACCGGCTGGAGCGGGTTGATGCGGGCCGGGTCGCCGCCGAGCCTGACGATGGCGTCCCGCATCGCGGCCAGGTCCACCACGCAGGGCACGCCGGTGAAGTCCTGAAGGAGGACGCGGCTGGTGCGGAAGGCGATTTCCTTCTCGACCGGGGCCGTGACGTCCCAGGCCGCCAGGGCCGCGATGTCCGCCGCCTTCACGAAGGCGCCGTCCTCGCCGCGAAGCAGATTCTCGAGCAGGATCCTGAGCGAAAACGGCAGGCGGTCCACGTTCCCGCGCGAGCGGTCGCGCAAGGCGTCGAGTCGGAAGACGGTGTACCGCTCGCTGCCGACGACGAGCGTCGAGCGGGCGGAGAACGAGTCGGGGTGGCGCGGGGGCATATTACAGGCCGGGAGCGAAGAGCAGATACGAGACAGCAGACAGGAATCTAATCGGCCATGTCCCGCGCTTTCGTCGATGATGACCGCGATGAGTCAGGGCGCCCCAGGCGGCGGTTCGATCTGCCGCCGCGGGACGATCCCGGCTATGACGCCGCGGCGGCGCGGGCGCTGCTCGAGGCGGCCCGCGACGGCGTGACCGGGGATGCCGAGCAGGCCACGGGCTATTACTGGGGCGACGCGGCGCTCAGGGCGCATGTGGAAGCGATCGGGAAGGAGGCCATGGCTGCCGGGGACGAGCGGCTGGAGCAGCTGGCGGCTCGCTTCCTTCGCTGAGTCGTCGCGCGGTGGACCCTGGTCGGTTCGGCTCCACGGCGTCCTGCGCCAGCCGTCAGCGCATGCCGGCCTCCTTCTTCACGTACTCCGCCGCCTCGCGGTGCGTGGCGAACCAGACGCCGCCCTTGGCCCGGATGTGCGCGAGCAGGAGCTCGAGGGCCACGATGCGTGAGCGGTGGCCGATGACGTGCGGGTGCATGGTCAGCACGAACATCGTGCGTTCCTCCCACGCCCGGTCGAACTCGTCGATCCAGACCTGCGCCACGTCGCGCGGGTGGGCGTAGTTGGCGCCCTGGACGTTGAAGAGCGGCGCGTCGTCCAGGATCCATTCGACCGGGATTTCGACGATCCCCGTGGGCTGCCCGTCCTGCAGCAGTTCGTAGGGCCGGTCGTCCGACATCATCGAGGACTCGTACGTGAAGCCCAGGTCGCGGATGATGGACAGGGTGGCCGGCGAGAAGTTCCACGACGGGGCGCGATAGCCGACGGGCCGCGTCCCGGTCACCCGCGTCAGGTAGTCCAGCGCCCGCCTGACGAGTTCCCGTTCCACGTCCGGCGGAGCCTGCGTGTTCATCTCGTGGATCCAGCCGTGGACCCCGAACTCGTGGCGGCCCGAGGCCTTGATCACGTCCGCCATCTCCGGGTGCAGCATCAGGCTCACGGCCGGGATGAAGAAGGAAGCGGGAATCCGGTATCGGTCGAGCAGGTTCACCACGCGGCCAAGCGCCACCCGGGCGCCGTACTCGCCCTGTGACAGCGCGCCGATGGTCGGTTCCCCGAAGCGCAGCGACACCGTTTCGTTGTCCACGTCGAACGACAACAGGACGGCCACCCGCGCGCCGCCCGGCCACTGATTCGGCTGGAGACTCCGGCCGGCGCGCACCGCGTTGACCACCTTCCGGATCGTGTCGTCGGACCACTCCCACGCGGGCCGCCGCGCCGGCGGCTGCTGGCCACGGGCGGCGGGTCCGGCGACGCTCATGGCGATCACGATCAGGCAGGCAATGCGCGCTGGCATGGTCACGTCTTCCTCGTCAAGGCAGGATGGTCTCCGGCGACCGCTTGACGCCTCCGGTCCGCCGGCCAGCTTCCGGTTCGCACGTCGGCGTGCGAGCGGACCGTGATTCTGTGGTCCGCGACCCGGCTCCGCGAGACCACCCGCCATGACCGCCACCGCCATCACGACCGAATCGCCGACCGTTCGCCTGGCGCACTCGCTCATGGCGATCGACTCCACGACCGGTCGCGAGGGGCCGGTGATCGACGCCATGGAGGCCGAGCTGGCGTCGCGGGCGTGGGAGGTCCGGCGGATTCCCGTCACGGCGGGTCGCGACTGCCTTCTGGCGCTCGACGACCCCGATCCCGACGTCACGCTCTCGACGCACCTGGACACCGTCCCTCCGTACCTTCCGCCGGTGCTCGTCGGCGACCGCCTCTCCGGACGGGGCGCCTGCGACGCGAAGGGCATCGCCGCCGCCATGGTGACGGCCGCCGGGATCCTGCGCGAGCAGGGCGTGCGCATCGCCCTGCTGTTCGTGGTCGGCGAAGAGACCACCCACGACGGCGCCCGCGCCGCGAACCAGTGGGCGGCCGCGAACC
>JABWBJ010000226.1 GCA_013360595.1 Gemmatimonadaceae bacterium
ACGCGCCGCGCGCCATCGCCTGCGACACGCTGTCCAGGCGGGCCCGGGCCGGGCCGACGATGCGCTCCAGGAGCGCCGCGTTGACCACGAAGCGGACCGCGCCGGTTTCCGAGCCTAACGTAAACACGGCCGGTAGCGGATCGCGCGCCTTCACCGTCCGCGCGACCACGAGGAACGCACGGGGGACGTCCAGCACCACGCTGCCCAGGGTGACGGCGGGCGCGACATGGTTCTGGTCGGCGTTGGCACCGATGACCAGCGCCCGAGCCGCGCCCGCTTCACGCACGGCCTGAAACACGCCGAGGCCGGCCGCGTCCGCGTTCTGGAAGATCACGTCCGCCCCCTGGGCGAGCTGCGCCAGCGCCTGCTCTCTTCCGGCGCTCACGTCATCCCAGTTCCCCACGTAGGACACGAGCACCCGGATCTGCGGGTTCACCGCCCGCGCCCCGGCCGCGAAGGCGTCAAACCCCTCGCGGACCGGTGGCAGCTCGGTGCCGCCGATCGCGCCGATCACACCCGTCCGCGACGCACCGCCGGCCGCGATCCCGGCCAGGTACGACGGCTGGTCGAACGCGAACCGGATGCCGGCCACGTTCGGCCCCGAGACGTCACTCGACGTCACCGCGAACACGGTGGCCGGAAACGCGGGCGCGACGCGCTCCGCGGCATCCTTGTACTCGAATCCGTGTCCGATCACCAGCTGGTATCCCTGCCGGGCGTACTCGCGGAAGTTCTCGTCGAACGAGGCCGGCGTCCGGGTCTGGATATGACTGACCGCCGCCCCAAGACTGTCCCGGATCGCCAGCAGCCCGCGGTAGGCCTCGCCGTTCCACGCCTGGTCGGAGACCGGTCCCGGGGTCAACAGCGCGACGCGAAACCGCCCGTCATCGACCCGCGCCGACGTGTCGCCGCCGCAGGCGACGAGCCAGCCCAGCGCGACGGTGGAGAGAAGTTTTCCACGCGCGTGGAAAGACGTCATTGGTGTTGCCGGACCGGCACGTCGGGATGTTCAGGAAAACAGGCCATTCGTCCACACCGCGCGTGGACAGTCAGTCGGCGCCCTGCACGGTGCGGAGCGGCGTGACCTGGCTGGGCGTGACGTTGACCTTCGCGGTGCCGCTGTCCATCCGGACGTTCCCGTTCAGGATACCGCCCTCGAAGACCACGATACTGCGCGTGTGCACGTCGCCCTCGATGACCGAGTTGCTTTGAATCTCGACGCGCTCGCTCGCCGTCACCGTCCCGACGATGCGGCCGCCGAGCACGATTTCCTCGGCCTGGACGTCGCCCTGGATCACCCCGGTTCTTCCCAGCAGGACCTGGCGGGCGCCGCGAATTGATCCGTGCACGGTGCCCTCGACTTTCAGGATCCCGGTGGTCTCGACGTCGCCGACGACTTTCATGCCCGGACCGATGACGGAGGTGCCGCTCCCTGGCTCGGCGGGAGCCGGCGGGGTATCCAGGCGAACGGGCGCTCGCTCCGGCATGGTGGACGGCTGCTTGAAGATGGACATGTGGCGATTCTCCGTGAGGATGGCTCCGGGGTCAGTCGGCGGCGGTGGGCGTGCGGGTGATGAGCTCGAAGATCCGGTTGAAGTCATCCGCGGAGTAGAAGCGAATCCGCAATTCTCCGCGGCCTCCGCTCCCGCTGTCCACCTGGACGGCGACGTCAGTCTGCAGGAATCGGCGCAGCCGGTCTGTGAGGCGTCGCACTTCCGGGGACCCGATGCCCGGTACGGAGGCTGCGGTGGGCGTTCGCGGGCGGCGGCCGGCCGGTCGCGACCGTTGCACCAGCCGTTCCACGTCGCGGACACTGAGCCGCTGCGTGACCACGCGTCGCGCCAGGTCGATCATCGCGTCCGCTGATGGAGCGCCCAGGAGGGCGCGGGCGTGCCCCAGCGAGAGCGCGCCTTCCCGGACCATCCGCTGCACCTCGTCAGGCAGCGACAGGAGCCGGATGGCGTTGGTGATGGTGGAGCGATCCTTCCCGACGGCCTCCGCCACCTGATGGTGGGCGAGCCCGAAGTCGGCGATCAGCTGGCGATAGCCGAGCGCTTCTTCGATGGGATTGAGGTCCTCGCGCTGGAGATTTTCGACCAGGGCGAGGGACAGCATTTGCTCGTCGGAGACCTGTCTGACGAACGCGGCGATCGAGGACCACCCGAGTCGTCGCGCGGCCCGGAACCGCCGTTCGCCGGCAATGAGCTCGAAGCGACCATCCGGCCGCGCCCGGACGGTGACGGGCTGGATGAGTCCGCTGGCCTGCATGGAAGCCTGGAGCTCCCGGATCTCGTCGTCCGGGAAATCGCGGCGCGGCTGGAGCGGATTGGGTTCGATGAGGTCGAGTCGGATTTCGCGGAACGGCTCCGGCGCGGGAGCGCTGGCGGCGGTGGTCTGCGGTGAGCCGATCAGGGCGCTGAGCCCCCGTCCGAGACGTCGGCTCCGGTCTGGGTGCTGGTTTTCGGTCATGCCGGTCCTCCGGCCGCGAGCACTTGTGAATCGTTTGTTTCATGGGACTGCGCACGGGCACCGGTCTCGACTCTGCTCATAAGTTCTTTAGCCACTGACATATATGCTGTGGCACCGGCAGACGATATATCGTACGCAAGGATGGGCTTCCCGAAGCTCGGTGCCTCGGCTAAACGAATGTTTCGCGGAATGACAGTCCGGAAGACCAGGTCGCCGAAATGCGCCCGCGCGTCCTCGGCGACCTGCCGGGAAAGATTGAGGCGCGAGTCGAACATCGTGAGAAGCACGCCCACCACCTCGAGGTCGGATCGGATGCCCGCGCGGACCATGTCCACCGTTCGCAGCAGCTGCGTGAGACCCTCGAGGGCGAAGTACTCGCACTGAAGGGGAATGATGATCCTCGACGCCGCGGCGAGCATGTTGATGGTCAACAGCCCCAGCGAAGGCGGACAGTCAATCAGGACATAATCATACTGATCCTGGACCGAGCGGATGGCGTTCGCCAGCCGGATCTCGCGCTGCTCCTCGGTAACCAGCTCCACCTCGGCGCCCGCGAGGTCAGCGTTCGCTGGAATGATGTCGAGCAATGGGAGCTGGATGGCCCGCCGTGTGGCGTCGCTGGCGCTCAACTCACCGAGAAGTACCTCGTAGAGCGACGGTGCCCCCCTCGGGAGGTCGAGTCCGAGCCCGCTCGTAGCATTCCCCTGGGGATCGCCATCCACCAGGAGCACACGCCGTTCGGCGGCTGCCAGCGACGCCGCCAGGTTGATGGCGGTGGTCGTCTTCCCCACCCCACCCTTCTGGTTGGTGATCGCGATGACACGCCGCGTAGTGGGCACCGGGGACGGACCGTGGGTTTGACGTTCTTGAACGGGCGGGCGCGGCTGAAAATACTCCGCGCCGACCAGCTCGGCCACCCAACGTTCCACGTGGAACATCGATGTGCAGCGACTGTGGACGCACGTTGGAATCGCGCAGTCGTCGCGGCTCGACCACCGGGCGGCGGCGCATTTCCGGTCAGTGAACACCTCGTCCAGTCTGTCTGTTCACGAGCGGTGCAGCCATGTAACTCGCACAGACTGAATCACTTACGACACTACCCCGACTCGCAGCCGACACCGCACCCGTGAGCGTCCGGTCGAGTCAGCGCCTGGCGACATGGGTCATCCAGGACGCGGCCACTCACTGGCTGCCAGTGTCCGCCAAGGAGCTGCCTGAGCCTGCGAGTCGAATGGACTCTCCACATCGGGACGCGATCTCCACCCTTCGCACACCACCGCGCCTCGGAGAGCACGTGCATCGGAATCCGGGCAAGAGGACGCGCCGTCGAGGTTCCACGGGAAACCTCGGACCCCATCGACGCCCGCCGCCGAGGCCACGTGACTCTCCAGGATGTGCACCGCCGGCCGTGGGTCCGCACCTCCCAACGGACAGGATGACACGGCACCCCGCGCCAGAACCGACCGGGCCGCGAGTGTTTTAGTATTTAGTGACGTATTGCGACTAAAACCGGACCGGCCGCCTCACCCGGGATCGGCGACACGAGGGCACGGCGCGGCGGACCGCGGAGGCGGCGAGCCCCTCGGGCTGAGCTCAGGCCCCCTCGAACGCCACCACGATCGGCAGGTGGTCCGACCGCCCCGCCTCGATCACGCGCGCATTCAGCGGCCTCATCGCCCCTCGATAGAACACGTGGTCGAGCTGCATCGTCAGCGTTCCGAGCACCGTCGGCCACCGCCACGTCGTCCCGAGATCGAAGTCCTCGAGCACGTCCCGCATGCCCATCGCCTCGAGGTGCTCGATCGCGCCGCCCCCCTCCTCGTTGAAATCGCCGAGCACGATCGCGCTCCGCCCCGCGTCCAGCGCCGGCGTGTACTCGCGGATCTCCCGCTCGCGATAGTGCCCCGTCGAGAGGTACCCGCTCACGTACGACCCGCTGTCGCTCACCTGCGGCCTGAGGTGCACCTGCAGCACCTGCACCTCGCCCATGGCCGTCCTGAGCGTCACCCGCCACCCCGCGAACCACCCGATCGGGCTCGGGATGTGATCGCCCTCGTCGAATGGCACCTTCGACAGCACGGCGAGCCCCCCTGCCCCCGGCCCGTGGCGGAATGCGATGTGCGGGTGCGAGCCCCCGAGGCGCTCCCGGAGGCAGGTCTCCCATGCGGGCGTCGTCTCCTGGAGGAACACCGCGTCCACGCCGCTCCCGGCGATCACGTCCAGCGTCGGCTCGTCGCACGGGATCCCGAAGTTGACATTGTAGCTCATCACCGAGAGGTGCGGCCGCCCCGGCGTGGGCTCCCGCGGCTCGAGCCGCGCCCCCGCG
>JABWBJ010000227.1 GCA_013360595.1 Gemmatimonadaceae bacterium
CGGCGTCATCGGAGGCGGCCCGGCTGGGCGCCGGCGGCGTCTCGTCGCAGATCCGGCGGATCGCCTCGGTCGGACTCAGCTCGCCCACGTCGAACGGCAGGCGTCCGGCCAGCAGCAGATACAGCACCACGCCCAGGGAGTAGACGTCGGTGGCCGTGGACATGGCCTGGCCGCGGACCTGCTCGGGACTGGCAAAGCCGGTCGTGAACGCGCGGTACCCGGTCTCGGTCACGGCCGCGGCCGAGCCGTCGCCGGCCTCGAGCATCTTCGCGATCCCGAAGTCCACGAGCTTCACCGTGCCGTCGGCCGTGACCAGGATGTTGCTCGGCTTCAGGTCCCGGTGGACGACGAGGTTGCGGTGCGCGTACTGCACGGCGGCGCAGACCTGCCGGAACAGGTCGAGGCGTTCCCGGACGGGGAGGGACCGGTCGTCGCAGAAGCGGTCGATGGGCTGTCCGTCGACGAACTCCATCACGAGGTACGGCGTGCCGTCGGCGGTCTGCCCGCCGTCGATCAGCGAGGCGATGTTCGGGTGCTCGAGGGACGCCAGGATCTGCCGCTCCTGCTGGAAGCGGCGCGCGAGCGCGGTCCGATCGACGACGCGGGCCAGCGTCTTGACGGCGACACGCTGCTGGTACTGGTCGTCGGCGCGGAAGGCCTCGAACACGGCTCCCATCCCGCCGCGTCCCACCTCGCGGACCACCTGCCAGGGTCCCAGGCGCGTGCCGGCGAACCCCTCGGCCGGATCGCGGTCGGTCAACTCGCCAAGCCCCAGGCGAGCGTTCAGCTGGATCGGGCTCGAGTCCATCGCAGCGAGGAGGGCCGCGACCTCCCGCTTGACGGCCTCCGGGGCGTCATGCGCCGCCAGGGCCGCGGCCCGCTCTGCCGCCGGCAGATCGGCCACGGCGTCGAACAGCTCATTGACCGCGCGGAAACCGGCGCCGGGATCAGTCATGCTCGGCGTCGGAGAGGGCTCGCTGCAGCCAGGCTCGGGCAAAGCGCCACTCGCGTTTCACGGTGGGCTCGGAGACGCCGAGGACGCGCGCGGTGTCCTCGACACTGAGGCCGGCAAAGACGCGCAGTTCGACCACGCGCGCCTTGCGCTCGTCGAGCGTCGCGAGGCGGCGGAGCGCGTCGTCGATGTCCACCGCATCGGCCACCTGGCCGTCGGGCGCGCGCAGCTGCTCATCGAGGGTGACGCGGACCAGGTCGCCTCCGCGCTTCTCGGCGCGCCGCGCGCGGGCGTGGTCGACCAGAATGCGCCGCATGGCCTGGGCGGCGATGTGCATGAAGTGGGCCCGGCTCTGCCACGACAGGTCCGTCGCGCCGAGGAAACGGAGGACGACTTCATGGACCAGGGCCGTGGCCTGGAGCGTGTGCTCGCCACGCTCCTTGCGCATCTCCCGGGTTGCGATCTCGCGGAGCTCTCCGTACACGAGCGGCACGAGCCGCTCGAGGGCCGACGGGTCCCCGCCGGAGAGATCGCGCAGCAGGCGCGTCACTTCCTGTGCCGGTGCGGCGCCACTCACCTGCAATGCTCCAGTCGTGACACGGTCGGTTCGTTCCCGGTTCGCCCGCCTCGAGGCCCGCCGCTTGCGAGTGGGGCGCCCTCTCCATTATCGCGCCCGGGTCCGAGGCACGGGAGCCCGGTTCGCGGCCGGATGCTGCGAGCGGCAGATCGAGCAACTCGCGGCTCGCGGTCCGCTCGGACGCCCGGTCCCCATGGGGTGCCGGCCACCGGGACACGGTCCTATCGTTCAGCGGCCAGTCGACCTGAACGGGGGACCCATGGGCAACCGACGCGCGTTTCTTGGCAACCTTGCGGCACTCACCGCAGGGGGGCTGGTCGTTCCGGCTTCACTGGACGCGGCCGGGGCCGAACCGGAACCCGCGTCGGCGGATTGGGACCTCACCTGGAAGGAGCGAATCACCGGCGACTTCCGCGCTGTCTTCGATTGCCCGGTCGTGAACGACGGCGCCGGGCTCTGGCGCGCCGCCGACTGGAAGCGGTCCGTGCAGGCGGTCTATGGCGACGCGGGCCGTCAGGCGTCGTCGGTCCTCGTGATCCGGCACGAGGCGATCCCGATGATCATGAACGATGCGTTCTGGGACCGCCACGACATCAGCAAGCAGGACCGGATCAAGAGCCCGGCGAGCGGCAAGCACGTGCGGTACAACCCGTTCAGTGCGCGGCCGGACACCCCGGAGCGGCAGCGAGCCTTCACGCTCGACGGCTTCATCGCCGGTGGCGGGATCGTGCTGGCCTGCAACTATGCCTTCGGTCTCATGGTGAGCCGCGAGGCGAAGAAGCAGAAGGTGGAGTTCGGCGAGGCTCGCGAGGCGACGCTCCAGTCTCTGATCCCGGGCGTGATCCTCCAGCCGTCGGGCTTCTTCGCGGTCATCGAGGCGCAACGCGCGGGGTGCCACTTCTTCCCCGCGAGCGCCTGACGCCGGGCGGCCGGCCTATGGGCCGGCCTTCAGCTGGAAGAAGCTGACCTTCCCTTCGAGGAGACGGGGAACCGCCACCACGCCGCGGCGGAGGTCGTAGCCGATGTCCGCCGGACCGCTCACGCCGGCGATGAGCGTGGACATCGTGCCGTGCGTGATCAGGTGGACCGCGCTGTCGGCCCAGCTGCTCACAAGGATGCGGCCGTCGCGGAGCGCTTCGATGCCGTCGTACTGCCCAGGTCCGGTCACCAGATCGGCCGGAAGCGAATCGCCTTCGACCCACGTCTTTACCGCGGTTCCCGACGCGGGGGCGAGCAGCCACTTGCCGGTGGTATCCTGCCAGGCGATTCCGTTGGCGCCGCGAAACGCTTCGCCACGAGCCACCTCGGTGACGGTCCGAACGCTGATGCGGAAGATCCGGCCTGCTGCCATGCGTCCGCCCGGTTCGAGTCCCGTGTCGGTGACGTACAGCGCGCCCTGGGGACCGGTCGCGAGGTCATTCAGGAAGCGCGCGCCATGTCCCGCCAGGTCGATCGTGGCCACCGGCGCTCCCGTGCGCCGATGGAACCCGCGCACGACGTCGATATCGGCCACCCACAGGGTATCGCCGATGAGGGTCATCCCCTTCGGCGCGTTGAGCGTCACGCCGACCCGGCCGCCTTCGGCCAGTACTCGCATCACCGACAGCGACTCGGCCGGCACGATCACGATCGACGCCCGGCCGTCCTTCTCGAACGGGTCGCCGTCCATGTTCGAGATGTAGAAGACATCCAGGTCCGGATCGTACCGCGCGCTCTCGGGTGACCGGAATCCTCCGGCTTCCGACGTGAGGGCGGCGCTCAGCGGGCGCAGCACCACCGAGTCGGTGGCGGGCGCCTCGCCGCCGCGGCTGCAGCCCGCGAGGGCGACCAGGACGGTGAAGCGGATCGCAGGTCGCATCGCGTTGGTCGCTCCGGGCTCGGGGTGGGCAGGTGGCAGTCTCGCCGGACGGAGCCGTCCGGGCAAGGCGTCGCGCGTGGGGCGATTCCCCCTTGCATCGAATGCGGGCGGCGGCCAGCCTCCGAGGCACGCTTCATTCAGGCCCGCGATTGAGCCCAGACGACCTGCTGCGCCTTGCCGTGGACCGCGGCCTCATTACCGAGGCCCAGCGCGCGTCGATTCTCGCGCTCGGCGCGGAATCGGGTCCGTGGCCGCGTGAGGTGCCGCGCGGCTTCAACTGGGTTACCGTGGCGTATGTGCTGGGCGCCTCTCTGGTGGTGTTCGCCGGCGGGTGGTTCCTGGCCCAGCGCTGGCTCACGCTCGGTCCCTCGGGGGTGCTGGCCATCGTGCTGGCGTACGTGGTCGCGGCCGCGCTGGCGTCGCGCTGGCTCCGCACGCACGAGTTCCCCGAGGCGGCCGGTATCGCCGCCACGGTGGCGGTGTCCCTCACCCCGGTCGCGGTGTGGGCGCTGGAATCGCTGACGGGCTGGTGGCCGGTGGAGACCTGGGGACAGCCGTACCACCCACAGTTTCCGGCGGCCGAAGCGTCGCGGTGGGTCGTGGCGGAACTGGCGACCATCCTGGCGGCGTTGCTCGTGCTGCGGCGCCGGATGTACACGGCGCTCGGGTTCCCGATCGCGGTGGCTCTGTTCGGACTGGTCAATCACGTTCCGCGGTCGCTCGATGTGTTGTCGGAAGAGCCGCTGGTGACCCCGGTGCTGGAGCGATGGCTGCTGCTGTCCGGGGCGCTGCTGGTCTGCGCCGTGGCGGACACGGTGGACCGGCGTGTGCCGCGCGGAACCGGCTCCGAAGCCGGCGACTTCGCGTTTCCGCTCTGGACGGTCGGTCTGATCGCGCTGGGGAGCGCCATTCTCGCCTTCTGGCCGACGGCCGGTCTCTGGCGCCACGGCACGCCCGTGCTCGCGCTGGGCGCGATCGCCGCCGCCCTCGTGCTGGGGCGGCGGTCGCACCTCGTCTTCGGCGTTCTGGCGCTGTTCATGTACCTGCTCTGGCTCGCCGCCGAAGTGTTCCGGTCGACCGCGTATTTCCCGGTCGCCCTGGCCGGTCTGGGCGCCCTGCTGCTGTTCGCCACGGTGTGGCTGCAGCGCCGTTTCCCGTCGCTGGCGACCCGGCTCGGGGCGCGGCGGGGCGGGACGGGGGGAAGAAGGGGGGGACTTCCCGGAACGGGACTGGTGCCGTGGGTCGCCGCGGTGGGGGCGTTAGGTATCACGGCGGCCAGCGTGCCCGAGGCCCGCGAGGAACGCGAGGACCGGGCCTTCCAGCAGCGGCTGCACATTCTCCGGTTGCACAGCGGGTCGCTGCGCGGCCCGCCGGCGAGGGCGGGGGAGGG
>JABWBJ010000228.1 GCA_013360595.1 Gemmatimonadaceae bacterium
GGCCGGACGGGGTCCGGGTGGGCGCGAGCTGGTCGCCTGGTCGGCGGTCGTCCTGCTGGCCGCCGCGGTGGCGTGGATGCGCATCACGCCTGACGCCGGCCCGACCGATCCCATGGTGATCCGCCGGAACCTGGATCTCCCGCCTGACGTTCGCATCAACGATGTCCTCGCGGGGACGACGATCGCGGTGTCACCCCGTGGCGATGTGGTCGCGTTCACCTCGATCAGTGTTTCCGGCTTCCAGATGTTCATCCGCCGCATGGATGAACTGACGGCGCGTCGCATCGGCGACGGCACCGTGGCGGGACGCAACCTGGCGTTCTCGCCCGACGGACGCTGGCTGGCCTTCACGGAAGGGAACGAGCTCAAGCGAGTCGCCGTCGATGGGGGACAGGTCACCACGTTGGGGACGACGGGTGGTTCGGTCCCGTACGGACTGGCCTGGAGCGAGGCGGACACGATCTACATCGGCAGCTTCAGCGGGATGTGGAGGGTCCCGGCGAACGGCGGCGCGGCCGTCGAGGTGGCCTCGGGCGACTCCGCCCAGTCGCGGCTCGGACGCCGGTGGCCGCTCGTGCTTCCCGGGGGCCGGGCGGTCGTCTTTGCCAGTGGAAACAGCTCGTCGGCGACGCCCCGACTCTCGGTCATGTCGCTGAATACGGAGCGGGCCACCGAGTTCGGTCAGCCCATGGCGGCGCCCCTCGGCCTGATGGACGACCAACTGGTCTATGTCTCACCCGGCGGCGGCCTCATGGCCGTGCGGTTCGACACCAGACGGAACGAGCCGATCGGCGACCCGGTGCAGCTGGACGAAGGCGTCCTTGTGGACGCGACGGCCGGGGTGAAAGCCTCGCTGTCCCCCGGCGGAACGTTGGCCTACCTGCGCGGACGGGCGCAGTTCCAGCCGGTGGTGGTCCGGCCCGGGAACATCATGCCGTCGGCGCTCCTGCCGGAGCCGGGGGCGTACTCGACGCCTCGCTTCTCACCCGACGGACGGAAGGTCGCGTTGAGCGTGACCGCGGCGGCGTCCCAGGATATCTGGATCTACGACATCGACCGGAACACGTCCACGCGTCTGACGACGGAGGGCGCCAACGTGCGCCCGGAATGGACTCCCGATGGACGGCACGTGGTCTTCATCTCCCAGCGGAATGGGAAGCCCGGCGTCTGGCGACAACCGGTCGACGGGAGCGGTCCGGCGGAGAAGCTGTTCGAACGCGACCTCGAGCCGTTCGAGGCGCTCGTTTCGCCTGACGCGAAGTGGCTCGTCATACGCACGGCACCTGGCGCCACGTTCTCGCGGGACATCCTCGCCATGCCGTTGTCCGGCGACACGACCCTGGTGCCGCTCGTGACCAGCCCCTACACCGAGAGCCTGCCGCGGGTGTCGCCGGACGGCAAGTGGCTCGCCTACCAGTCGAACGAAACGACGCGGTTCGAGATCTACGTGCGACCGTTTCCCGGCGCCGGATCGCGGACCCAGGTCAGCGACCTCGGCGGAACAGAGCCGATCTGGGGCAAGGATGGCCGCACGCTGTACTACCGCGGCCCAGCGGGCGAGGTCGTCCGGGTGGCCGTCACGACGGGTTCCAGCTTCTCGATCGGTCCGCGCGACGTGGCGCTGACCGGCGAGTACCTGACGGACTCGTCACACCCGAGCTGGGATGTTGCCTCCGACGGGCGGTACCTGATGCTCCGGCGGGCCGGGGCGGAATCGCAGACCATTGTCGTGCACAACTGGGGTCGCGAGCTGCGCGAGAAGACCGCGCCGCGGCGATAGGAGGTCCCATGGGAAAGCGACGCATCGGCGCCGACGAGGCCGCTGCCGTTGGCGCGGCACTCGGGATCGACTGGGCGACCGTCGACCGGGAACAATTCCGCCGGGGACTCGAGGTGGAGCTCGAGCACGGAACGCATGACCCCGAGACCAACGTCACGGGAGACGACATGCACCTGACCGGGAAGATCGCCTGGGCGCACCTGAAGGAGTTCCCGGACTACTATGCCCGGCTCGACAGACTCGAGGCCGAGGCGGACGAGTACTGGTCGAAGCGGCGCTGAGCGCCGGGGCCCTTTGGTCGCTCCGGGCCGGATCCTACGTTTCCGGCCCATGGATCAGGGCGAGCGGTTCCTCGAGAAATGGAAAGCGCGCCGGCGGACGGCCCCCGGACGCCTCGAGGTCATCCCGGACGTCGCCTGCCCGGCCCTCGGGACCCGGCGGGACATCCTCGTCTATCTGCCTGCGTCGTACGACCGGACCGACGCGCGGTACCCCGTCCTTTACATGCACGACGGCCAGAATCTCTTCGATCCCGCCACTTCGTTCGCAGGCGAATGGGGTGTCGATGCCGCCATCGCCAGGGCGCCACGCAAGGGCCGGAGGGCCGTCGTGGTCGGCATTCCCAACGCCGGCATCGAGCGGATCCGCGAGTACTCGCCGTTCGTGGACGACCGCGGTGGCGGCGGCGGCAACGCCTACCTGGACTGGGTCGAGCAGGTGGTGAAACCGCTCGTCGACGAACGGTTCCGCACGATCCCGGAGCCCGGGGGCACGGGGATGGCGGGATCGTCGCTCGGCGGTCTGATCAGCCTCTACGCCTTCTTCCGGCAGCCCTCCCGGTATGCTTTCGTCGGGTGCCTGAGTCCCGCCCTCTGGTTCGCGGGGGGCGAGATCTTCCGCTTCGTGGCATCGGCGCCGTACGTTCGCGGCAGCATCTACCTGGACGTGGGGACCCGCGAAGGCGAGGGCACGCTGGCCCGCGCGCGCGAGATGCGGGATCTCCTGGTCTCCAAGGGCTACCGGCGGGGGCGGGACCTGATGTGGGTCGAGGACGAGGGCGGGATGCATAACGAAGCGGCCTGGGGCCGCCGGCTCCGCGCGGCCCTCCCCTTCCTGCTCGGCGGCGCGACGGGGGGATCGCCCTGATGGGGACCCGCATGCCCGGCCACCACCGCGCCTGGCACAGCCCGGCCGTCGGCCGCACGATGCACGTGCGCTGGTTCGGCCACGCCGGCGCCCGCCTGCTCGCCTTCCCCACCACGATGGGAAATCATAACGAGTGGCCCGACCGCTACATGCCGGACGTGCTCCACGAACACATCGAGAAGGGCTGGCTCCAGCTCTGGTGCCTGGACCACAACCACGACCTCTCCTGGTACGACAAGGACATCCACCCCGGACGCCGCGCCTGGCTGCACCTGCAGTACGACCGGTACGTGCGGGACGAACTGCTCCCGTTCACGGCGTCGGTCAACGACAATCCGTTCGTGATCGCGACGGGCGCCAGCTTTGGCGGCTTCCACGCCATGAGCATCGGGCTCCGGAATCCCACGCTCTTCCACCGCATCATCGGACTGAGCGGCATGTACGACATCAAGGGGATGACGGGCGGCTACTCGGACGGGAACGTGTACGCCTGCAATCCGTTCGACTTCATGCAGCACGAGCACGACCCGGCGCGCCTGGCGGCCTTCCGGCGCCAGGACATCATCATCGCCATCGGCCGCGGAGACCCGAACTACGAGGAGAACGCGGCCTTTTCCGGCATCCTCTGGCAGCAGGGCATCGGCAACGCCTTCCGCGTCTGGGACGGCCATGCGCACGACTGGCCGTACTGGGAGCGCATGATCGTGAAGTACGTGGGGGGACATGACTGAGCGTGGAGCGTCCAGGGCCCGGCGCCAGGGGCCGAGCGCCAGGCGTCACGGCGCCTGCGTGAAGCCGGACGACTGGTCGCGGAGCGCTGGGCGCTCGACGCCTCGCGCTCGACGCCGTGTGCCCGGTTACCACGCCTCGCAACAACGGGAGGGCGCATGACGAAACGCATCGGGTTGTTCGTGGGCCGCGAATGGTCCTGGCCTCCGGCCTTCATCGACGAAGTCAACCGGCGCGACCGGGGGGTCGTGGCCGAGTACGCCAAGGTGGGCGGCGAGTTCTTCGACGCACCCGTGCCGTACGACGTGCTCATCGACCGGATCTCGCACGAGGTCCCCATGTACCGCTCCTACCTCAAGAAGGCGGTCCTCGAGGGCAGGACGGTCGTCAACAACCCCTTCATGTGGACCGCCGACGACAAGTACTTCGGAGCGATTCTCATCAGCAAGCTCGGCGTCGCCTCCCCACGGACCGTCCTGCTCCCGAACAAGGAGTACGTGCCCGGGATCGTCCCGACGGAATCGCTCCGCAACCTCAAGTACCCGCTCGACTGGGGCGCCATCCTCGACTACATCGGGCTGCCCTGCGTCCTGAAGGACGCGCACGGCGGGGGGTGGAAGCAGGTCCACGTCTGCCACTCGCTCGACGAACTGATCCACCACTACGACCAGTCGGGACTCCTCACCATGATCGTGCAGGAGTTCATCCAGTGGGACCAGTTCGTGCGGTGTCTCTGCATCGGCCGCGAGGAGATCCTGCCGATGAAGTACGACCCCCGCGAGCGGAAGTACCTGGTCGAGCACGAGCACCTCTCGCCCGAGCTCGGCGCGCGCATCCTGAAGGACGCCACGACGATCGTGAACGCCCTGGGCTACGACATGAACTCGATCGAGTTCGCCGTGCGGAACGGCGTGCCCTATGCCATCGATTTCATGAACCCCGCGCCGGACATGGACGTCTACTCGCTCACGCCGATGTACTTCGAGTGGGCGGTGCAGAAGATGGCGGACATGGCGATTCGTTATGCGCTCGAGCCGCAGCCGCAGGCGCGGGAGCTCCGGTGGTCGGCGCTCTTCCAGGCGCCATGACCGCGGTCCGCCGGCCGGCGAGGCGCCCTGG
>JABWBJ010000229.1 GCA_013360595.1 Gemmatimonadaceae bacterium
ACGCCCGGGCCGTGACGACGGCCGCCCGTCGCCGCGCCGTCCCCACGCGCGTGAACAGCGCCGGTCGAGTCCACGATGTCCAGCGTCTGGGCGGCGCAGTCCCCACGCGCGTGAACAGCGGCCCGAGACGCCCTCAGTGGAGCGGTCGCTCCCAGGTTCCCTCGTACTCCATGTAGCTCGCCGTTTCACGGGCCACGTCGGCGCCCAGCAGCCGCGCGACGACATGGAGCGACATGTCGATGCCCGCACTCACGCCCGCCGACAGAATCACGTTCCCGTTGTCGACGATCCGCGTCTCCGTCCGAACGGTCGTCCGCGGCGCCACGGCGCGCAGCTCGTCGAACGCCATGAAGTGCGTCGTCGCCTCCAGGCCGTCGAGCAAGCCGGCCGCGCCGAGCACCAGCGCTCCGGTGCATACGCTCAGGATCAGGTCGCACGACGGCGCCGTGCGCGCAATCCACTCCAGCATCACGGGGTTCTTCATCTCCCGGCGCGTGCCGAATCCGCCGGGCACCACGAGGATGTCCGGCGGTGGGCAGTTCGTGAACGAGTGCCTGGGGTTGAGGCTCAGGCCGTTCCGCGCCGTCACCGGCGCCGATCGCTGCGCCACCGTGTACACGTCGAACGGTTCCAGCTTCCGCCGCCGGCCGGTGACGGAGAACACCTCGAACGGGCCGGCGAAGTCCAGTACTTCCACTTCGTCGAAGATCAGGATGGCGGTCCGGTAGGCCATGCGAGTGGCAAGAGGTCTCCGAACAGTAGCACCGGACGCGCCGGCGACCGGAGGCTACCGGCCTGCCGTCAGCGAGGCCGGTGTGGCGGCAATCTCAGGGAAGCGGCGCAACACCTGCCGGTCGAACGTGGCGAGGCGGCAGCCCAGCTCCTCCGCGACGGCCACGTACTCGCAGTCGTAGGAGGAACAGCCGGATCGCGCCGCCAGGTCGAGCACCCGGCGTGGTTCCGGTTCCAGCGAGGTGTCATCGAACGCGTCGAAGGCCACGGCGCAGGCCTCCGACGCCTCGGCCGCATCGAGGCCGGCCCTCCTCGCCTGCTGCGCAAGGACGCTCATGATCTCGCTGCGGACGAGGCGCGGCGCCACCCAGAGCGGCTCGAGCGCGAACAGTCGCTCCACCTGCTCCGAATCTGCCGATCGGAGCACGAGCTTTACGACGACGTTCGTGTCGACGACGATCACGCCCGACCGCTCCGCTTGGCCCGGTCGATCTGGCGATCGGTGACGTACCCGGGGCTCCGCTCGCGGACGGCGCGCGCCCGGGCCAGGTATCCATGGACATCGCGCCCGCCATGGTGGGCGACGCCGAGGCGGAGGACCTCGACCGCCTCGCTGTTGAGGCTCCTCCGATTTGCGACCGCCCGAGCCTTGAGCTGCTCGTACACGGCGGCGGGAACGTTCCGGATGGTCAGGACAGGCATGGTCGGCAGTCCGTTGTAAGTGACTGCAAAATGCATTCCTGATGAAGTCATGTCAACCCTCATGGTGGAGGTGGAGAGAGGGGGATTGGCGTGGTCGCAACGTACCACCGGTCCCGTCGATGCTCTTCACCCTTTCCACGCGCCTGGTGTTCTTCCAACGCAGCGACCGAAAGGCCGCCGCCGCTCAGTCGCGGAGGACCTGGGCGAGAGCGTCGGTGAAGCCCGGCGTGCTCGGCCGGAGGGTGCCGAGGTGCTTCCAGCGGAGGATGCCGTCCCGGTCGATGAGATACGTGGACGGAACCCCGATGGCGAGGAACCGGGCGTTGACCCGCTCATCGGGATCGCGCCAGATCGGATACGTCATCCGGAAGTCGCGGGCAAACGCCTCGATCTTGGCCTCGTCGCCGCGCGCATCGACGCTCACTCCGACGATCTGCAGGCCGTCGGCCGCGTGCTGGGCGTGGAGGGACTCGAGATACGGGATCTCCTCCTTGCACGGCAGACACCAGGTGGCCCAGACATTGAGCAGGACCGGCTTGCCGCGGAGGAGCGCGAGCGAGACGCTGTCACCGGCCAGCGTCCTCGTCGCGTAGGAAGGCGCTTCGAGTCCGACCT
This sequence comes from Gemmatimonadaceae bacterium, assembly GCA_013360595.1. Lineage (GTDB taxonomy): Bacteria > Gemmatimonadota > Gemmatimonadetes > Gemmatimonadales > Gemmatimonadaceae > JABWBJ01. The sequence continues at coordinate 2,050 of JABWBJ010000229.1, forward strand.
CGACGCGGGCGGGCCCCTCCGTCGTGCAGGCCAGCACGGTGGCCGCGGCCGCGGCGGCGAGGCGCCTCACGGACGCGGACGGCTCAGTGGCGCAACCGCCACGCGAACGCGCGAGGTGTCGCCGGGCTGCGTCCAGGCGATGACGAGTTCGCCGCCGCTCCGGACCATGCGCGGGAATCCGCTGGAACGCGCGGCGGCCGAGGTGGCGACCACCGTGGGCTCCGACCGGGCGCCATCCGATGCGATCGCCCGGAGTCGCACTTCCGCGCCGGCTTCCCCCACGCGCTCGAGCCAGGTGACCAGGGCGCGGCCGGCGCCGTCGAGTTCCACGTCCACGCGCCCCACGGGATTGCCGTCGTCCACGCGGATCGGCGGGCCGAACGAAGCACCGGCGTCGGACGAGAACGCGACGTTCACACGCGCCGTGTCTCGCGCGCCCGTGAACCAGGCCACCGCCACCAGGTCGCCGTCCGCCACGACCGACGGACCGTTCACCGGGCACCCTTCGATATGCCAGTCGTCGGCGTGCACCCGCGTCGGTTCGGTCCAGGCGCCGTTCACGCGTCGCACAACGGCAATGTCGCGGATCTCCTCGGGCGACCGGTCGCGGTACACCACGAGCGGCCCCTGCCGGGTCATGGCGGCCGACGTCTGACAGCAGTCGCAGATGCGCGCGTCGATCATGACGTTGGGAGTAACGCCGCCGTCGGACGCGATGCGGGCGTTGCCCAGCTGCATCGACCCCCGGTGCCCCTCGGGTCCCTCGCCGCCGGCGGTGGCGCGTCCGTCGAGCCAGACCGCTTCGACGGAGTCGCCGTCGGCGGGGAAGAACGACAGGAACCCGTGCTCCGCGGAGACGCCGTCGTCGTGCAGGACCCGCGGCGCCGACCACGTGGCGCCATCGTCGGTGCTCTGACGCACCACCACGTTGTAGGAGTAGCGGCCGACGCCGTCCTTCTGGAGCCAGTGCATCAGGATGCGCCCCGAGGGGGCGACGAACACCGACGGGAAGTCGGCCCAGTTGACGAACAGGTCGGTGCGCCGGGTGACCTCGACCGGCGCGGACCACGCGCCGCGGTCGCGAATGGCGAGCCGCAGCGCGACGGTGGAGTCCGCCTGCCGCTCGAGCCACGAGAGATGGACGCGGCCCCGGCCATCCACGGCGAGGTTGGGCTCGCCGCTCAGCGCCGCGGCGGGCGACTCGATCTCCGAGACGGCGGTCACCGCCGGCGAAGGCATGGTTCCCTCGCACGCGAGGACACCGGCCAGGAGCATCGTCAGGCTACGCACGGAAAGGGAGGGCATGGTGGGATCGGGTTGGCGGCGTCAGAACTCCCGGCGCTTCATTTCCTTGAAGATGCGGTTGGCGTCGGTGTCGTCGCGGTCCGGAGGTCGGGTCGCGTCAACGGTACGATCGTAGGACTGAGTCGTCGAGGGCTTGACGCGTGCCGCCTTGGCGGCGTTCCGCCTGGCCAGTGCCTTGATCTGCTTCTCGTTCATGGCGTTCCCTTCGGGTCGATGGGTCAGTGCAGCAGGACGCGCTTCCCGTCCTTCATCACGAACTTCACGCGGCGGACAGCGGTGATCGAGGTGGTCGGATCGCCGTCCACGGCGACAAGGTCGGCGAGCCAGCCGGCGCGGACCTGGCCGATCCGGTCCTCGAGCCTGAGGACGCGCGCCGTCACGGAGGTCGCCGACCGGATCGCGTCGAGCGGCGTCATTCCGGCGCCGACCATGAGCTCCAGTTCGCGCGCGTTGTCCCCGTGCGCGAAGACGCCGACGTCGCTCCCGTTGCAGATCGTCACGCCCGCGGCCATGGCCGCCTTGAAGCTCTCCCGTTTCGCTGAAATCCTCGCCGGCTCCGGATCGACGCCCTTGCGCCACCCGGCGTACTGCGCGGTCGCGTCGCCGGCGGCGAGGGTCGGACACAGCGCGACGCCGCGTTCCGCCATCAGGCGGAAGACCTCCGGGGTGCCGTAGTCCCCATGCTCGATGGTGGCGACGCCGGCGACAACGGCGCGGCGTATGCCTTCGGGCGTCGACGCGTGCGCGACCACCGGCCGCCCGCTGCTCGAGGCGATCTCGACGACGCGGCGCAACTCCTCCTCCGTGAACGCCGGACGCGCCTCTCCGTTCGGGCCCCAGCGGTAATCCGCATACACCTTGATCCACTCCGCGCCGTGCCGGATCTGGTCGCGAACGATGCGCGCGAGGTCTTCGGGACCCGAGGCCTCTTCCGCGCCCTGGGGGATGTCCCATTCGGTCGCGAATCCGCGCGGCGCATAACTCCCCTTCATGACGATCGCCCGCGTCGTGACGATCAGGCGCGGCCCGGGAACGACGCCCTGTTCGACCGCCTGCTTGAGGCCCACGTCGGCGTAGGCCGCGCCCTCCGTGCCGAGGTCGCGCAACGTCGTGAAGCCGGCCCTGAGGGTCCGGTCCAGGTGCACCGTCGCCCGCGCAACGCGCAGTCCGAGCGACTGCCGCAGGACCTGGTCGTCCCAGGATGCCTCGTTGTAGGGATGGAGCAGCACATGGGAGTGGGCGTCGATCAGGCCGGGAAGGAGCGTGAGCCCGGGCAGGTCGATGACGGTCGCCCCCGGCGGTACCGCCATCTGCGCGGCCGGCCCCACCGCTTCGATGCGGTTGCCGCGAACCAGGACCGCGACGCCCTCGCGCACGCCGGGGCCGATCCCGTCAAAGACGCGCGCGGGAC
>JABWBJ010000230.1 GCA_013360595.1 Gemmatimonadaceae bacterium
GCCTGGGCGGCCGACGCCGCCCTCTTCGCGGTCCTGAAGCGCCGGCGCGGCGGCAAGGCGTACTGGGAGTGGGAGCGCCCGCTCCGCGACCGCGACCCCGACGCCATCGCCGCCGCGAAGAAGGACCTCGCCGCCGAGATCGAGGAGGTCGCCGTCACGCTCTTCTTCTTCGAGCGCCAGTGGGCCGAGCTCCGCGCCTACGCCCACGCCCGCGGCGTCCGCGTCATCGGCGACATCCCGATCTACGTCGATCGCGACAGCTGCGACGTCTGGTCCCACCCCGACCTCTTCCACCTCGACGAGGACGGCGTGCCCACCGAGGTCTCCGGCGTCCCGCCCGATTACTTCAGCGAGCTCGGCCAGCTCTGGGGCAACCCCATCTACCGATGGGACAGGATGGCCGACGACGATTACCTCTGGTGGCGCCGCCGCCTCGCCCGCGCGCTCGCGCAGACCGATATCGTCCGCATCGACCATTTCCGCGCCTTCGCCGCCTACTGGTCCGTGCCCTTCGGCGCCCCCGACGCCCGCGGCGGCCGCTGGAACGACGGCCCCGGGCTCGAGTTCTTCGAGGCGATCGAGCGCCACTCGGGCAAGCTCCCGCTCATCGCCGAGGACCTCGGCATCATCGACGGCAAGGTCGTCGAGCTCCGCGACGCGGCGGGCCTCCCCGGCATGCGCGTCCTCCAGTTCGCATTCGGCGGCGACGCGGAGAACACGCACCTCCCGCACAACCACACCGTCGAGAGCGTCGTCTACCCCGGCACCCACGACAACGACACCACCCTGGGCTTCTGGCGCGCCGCCGAGCCCCACGTCCGCACGCACATCCAGCGCTACCTCCGCGTCTCGGGCGACGACGCCGCCTGGGACCTCATCCACTCCGCGTTCACCTCCGTCGGCCGGATCGCGATCATCCCGATGCAGGACGTGCTCTCCCTCGGCTCCGAGGCGCGCATGAACAACCCCGCCGTCACGACGGGCAACTGGCGCTGGCGCCTCGAGGGCGACCCCTTCCGCTCGGACCTCGCCGGGCGGCTCAGGGACCTCTCCTGGCTCTACGGCCGATTGCCACGCCACGAGGCCCCCCGCAAGGAGGTGCAAGGCTGAGCAGGGGAGCCCATACGCGCAGCGACGCGGTCGCCCTGATGCCGCCATGTCGGCCTCGCGCGCCGCGTAGAAAGCGGTTGACATCACCGATGGGTCCATGTTCTGCGTTGGATCCCGGGGCCATCGCCGGGCCGCGGCGTGCGCTGAGCGCCGCCTCTGAGGCGGCGCCCGGGCCATCCGGAGAGTCAAGAGTTCAACCGGGGGTTCGGGGCGCAGGGCGCCGCCAGGCGACCCGGAGCCCCGAATGTTCAATAGGTTTCATCCATGCCTGCCGGGAGCGGGCTGGAGCTCGTCGATGAGTGGACATGACGTCTGGTATGGGGACCTGACCACGCGGCGGTCGCTCCTGACCCGCGGCGGCCTCTTGATCGCGGGCGGCCTGGGCTGGCTGGCCGCGTTCCTCCTGATCCCCTGCACCGTGCTGATCGGGGTCGCGTTCCTGGAGCGCGATCCCGACGGCGGCCTCACGTGGACGCTCACGCTCGAGTCGCTCCTCCGCCTCGTCGGCCTCGGCGGCACGGACGGGGTCTCGGGCGCGAACCTGTTCATCCTGCTCCGGAGCCTCGCGCTCGCGCTGGTGACCACGATCGCCTGCCTCTTCTTGGCCTACCCCGTGGCCTTCTTTATCGCGCGGGCCCGGCGGCGCACGCTGTGGCTCTCGCTCATCATCGTCCCGCTCTGCACGAACCTCGTCATCCGCACCTACGCGTGGAAGCTCCTGCTCTCCGCGCGCCTGCCGCCGGCGCAGATCGCCTCGTGGCTCGGCTGGGCGGAGCCCGGGCGCGATCTCATCCCCGGCTGGCCCGCGGTGATCGTGGGGACCACCACCGCCTGCCTCCCGTTCGCCGTCGTGCCGCTCTATATCAACGTCGATCGCCTCGACTGGTCGATCGTCGAGGCCGCGATGGACCTCTATGCGTCGCCGGCGCGCGTGTTCAGGCAGGCGATCCTGCCGCAGACGCTGCCCGGGCTCAGCGTCGCGGTGCTGCTCACGCTCGTGCCCACGATGGGCATGTTCGTCATCACCGACATGCTGGGCGGCGCGAAGCACTGGCTGATCGGCAACCTCATCAGCCACCAGTTCGGCCCGGGCCGCAACATCCCCTACGGCGCGGCGCTGAGCATGGTGCTCATCCTGTTCACCACGCTCTGCACCTACGCCTATCGCCGCCAGCAGAGGGCGGTGGAGCTGCTCTGATGTCGCGGGGCGCGCGGCCGTGAGCAACCGTCGTTATGGTACGGCGCTCTCCGCCGTGGCGTCCCTGGTGTTCGCGCTGCTCTACGCGCCCCTGTTCGCCGTCGCCGTCTATTCGTTCAACCGCGCCGAGAAGGGATCGGTGTGGGCGGGCTTCTCGCTCCGCTGGTACCTGCAGATCGTGGCCGATCCGGAGGTCAGCCGCCGCGCCTTCGAGGTCCGCGAGGCCGCGCTCAACACCCTGCTGCTCGGCGCCGCCTCCACGCTGATCGCCACGATCCTCGGGACGCTCCTCGCGATCGGCATCCAGCGCACCCCGTGGTCGAAGCGCGCCGCCCGCCTGCTCGACGCCGCGATAGACCTGCCCGTCGTGACCCCGGACATCGTCTTCGCGACGGCCCTCCTCGTGGCCTTCAACGTGCTGCGCTACGTCTCGCCGTGGTTCAACCCCGGCCTCCCCGCGATGATCATCGGCCACGTGACGCTCCAGATCGCGTTCGTCGCCCTCATCGTGCGGAGCCGCCTCGTCCTCATCGGAGCCACGCTGAGCGAGGCCGCGCGGGATCTGTATGCCACATCGGCGTACCACTTCCGGCGGGTCACCCTGCCGCTCCTCTGGCCCGCGATCGTGGCCGGCGGGACGCTCGCGTTCACGCTCTCACTGAACGATTTCGTAATAAGCTTCTTTACATGCGGGCCGGGATCGGTGACACTCCCGATTTACGTGTACCACTCACAGATGCGCGGTCTCAGAACGGATCTCTTCGCGGTATCGACGCTGTTCGTGCTGGGTACGATCGGGCTGGTGCTCACGGCGGAGCAGCTCACGCGGTGGAGGAGGGACTAGGAATGTCGCGACGGGTTCAGATATCGATCTTCATCGCATTGGTCGCCGTGCTCGTGGCGCTGGCCGGCTGCTCCAGCAAGAAGGAGGAGAAGCCGCAGGCGACCCCGCCGGAGCCCCCGAAGCCTGCGGCGCCCGCGGAGCTGAGCCTGTTCATCTGGTCGGAGTACATCGACGAGAAGGTCGTCGCCGAGTTCGAGAAGAAGGAGAACGCGCGCGTCCGGATCACCACGTACGAGTCGACGGAGGAGATGGAAGGTAAATTGTCGTACAGCGGCGCGGACGCCCAGTACGACGTGGTCGTGGCGGCGAGCCAGGTCGTGGCCAGGTTCGCGCGGAAGGGCCTCATTGCCCCCCTCGACCATTCGAAGCTCCCCAACCTGAAGAACCTCGCGCCGAGGTTCTCGGGCCCCGAGTTCGATAACGGGAACAAGTACGCGGTCCCTTACCAGTGGGGCACGGTGGGGCTCTTCTATGACAAGAAGAAGCTCCCCAACCTGGACCCCTCGTGGGCGGTGGTCCTGGATCCGAAGAAGACGGCCGGGACCTTCGTGCTGATCGACGAGATGCGCGACATGCTCGGGAGCGTGCTCAAGTACATGGGGCGCTCCAGCAACAGCACGTCGCCGGAGGATCTCCGCGAGGCGGGTCGCATCCTCCAGGAGGCGAAGGGCAACCCGAAGTGCCTGGGCTTCAAGGGCATGGCGGGCGTGCAGGACGTCAAGTCCGGCACCGCGGACATCGCGGTGATGTGGAACGGCTTCGCCCTCAAGGAGGTCTCGGAGCAGAAGGACCGGTACGCGTACGTGCTGCCCAAGGAGGGCTCCATCATCTGGGTGGACACCTTCGTGATCCCGGCCAAGGCGCCGAAGCCGGAGCTGGCCTACAAGTTCCTGAACTTCCTCCTCGAGCCGCAGATCGGGGCGCGCCTCTCGGCCTTCGTCAAGTACGCGAGCCCGAACGCCGCCTCGAAGCCCCACATCGTGCCGGAGGACCTGGCCAACCCGGTCATCTACCCGCCCGAGGACGCGATGAGCCGCCTCGAGGGGCACCGCGACCTCGGCGACGCCATCAAGCTCTTCGACGAGGCGTGGACGACCGTCAAGTCGCGCTGACCGGCGTCACTCGGCGCCGGCGTCCGCCGCGAGCGCCCGCGCCTATCGATCTCCGGGAGGCGCCTCCCGGTCGACGCTCGGCGGCGCGTAATGGCCCGCCGGATCCACCGCCGCCGCGTACGGGCCCGACCACCCGTCCTCGAAGATCCGGTCGAGCCGCGCCGCGACCGGGGCCCCCTCCAGGACGAGCCCGACGTTCCGGCTCCGCGTGAAGTAATCGCCCTCCCAGTTGCTCGTCCCCACCCAGGCCGACGCGCCGTCGACCACCATGTACTTCGCGTGCGACACCCGCGCGAACGGGATGAAGCCGCCCGACCAGCGCGGGATCGTGATCAGCCGGACCGCGACGCCCGGCGCCGTCGCCAGCGATTGCAGCGCCTCGATCGTGCCCGCCTTCGTGCTCCAGTGCGACACCAGCAATCGCACGTCCACGCCCCGCGCGCCCGCCCGCCGCATCGCCTCGTCGAGCTC
>JABWBJ010000231.1 GCA_013360595.1 Gemmatimonadaceae bacterium
CGCGCGCCGGACCTTCGCGATGAGCTGCACGACTGCGCTTCGGCCCCTGCGTGACGACGACGACTCGGCGCTGATCCCCCGGCTCGATGCCTGGTACTTCCGGGGAGCCGGGCGGCTCGAAGCCTGGGGGACGCCCGCCTTCCGGCGCCGGATCTGGCTCCGGGCGCAGGGGCGCCGCGTTCGCCGTCTGATGGCAGGCACGCGCCCATGAGCCCGCGGCCCGCCTTCCTGTCGGTGATCGTCCCCGCGCACAATGCGGCGGGCGTCCTTCCACGTTCGTTAGGGGCGCTCCGGGCCTCCGACCTGCCGCGGGACCGGTGGGAGCTGATCGTCGTGGACGACGGTTCGTCCGATGACACGTCGCTCATTGCGGCCCGTTACGCCGATACGGTGGTCACGCTCCCCGGCCGCCCGAACGGACCGGCCTACGCGCGGAATCGCGGCTTCGAGGTCAGCCGGGGGGACGTCATCGTCTTCATCGATGCCGACTGCGTGGCACACGCCGACACGCTCTCCGGGTTCGCGAAGCTGTTCGAGAGCGATCCCGGGCTCGGCGCCGCGTTCGGATCGTACGACGACCGGCCGCCGGCGCCGGGCATCATGTCGCAGTACCGGAATCTGATTCACCACTACGTTCATCACCGGAACGCCGGGGAGGTCGAGACGTTCTGGGCCGGTGCCGGCGCCGTCCGGCGGGATGTGTTCGCCGAGGCCGGCCAGTACGACGAGTGGCACTACGGCCGCCCGCAGATCGAGGATATCGAACTCGGCGCGCGGATCCGCCGCCTCAAGCGCCGGATCCTCCTGGTGCCCTCGATCCAGGTCACGCATCTCAAGCGGTGGACGCTGATGGGGGTGGTGCGGACCGATCTTCGCGACCGGGGAATCCCCTGGGCGAGACTGCTCATCCACCGCGGGGCAATGATGAAGACCGGGGCGTTGAACCTCCGGTGGACCGAGAAACTGTGCACCGGGCTCGTCTGGGTGGCGGCGCTCCTGGTCCTGTCGGCGCCGTGGCACCGGTCCTGGTGGTGGGGATGGGTGGCGGCCTGGTCCATCCTGGTCGTGGTGGCCGTTAACCTCTCGTTATGGCGCTTCTTCGCCCGCGTCCGCGGGCCCCTGTTCGCCGTGCTGGTGATGCCGGCCCACGTGATGTACTATCTGCTCAACGGCATCTCATTCGGTGTCGGACTGCTGTCCCACCACATCATCGGGCCACCGAGTCCGGATCCCACGACCGCGGCCTACGCGGAAGTGGGACTGAAGCGGTGGCCACCCGTCCCCACCAGGAACCGGCCCAGTTCATGGACCGCTGGCGATCCGTGACTCGCCGAGGAGGTCTTGTGGCCTACCAGCCGCGCGCGGACCGCGTTACGCCGGGCGACCACATCCGGGTCACCCCGGAGGAGGCGCCGGTCATCCCGGCGATGCTCTACGCCTTCGCGCCGCTCCACAAGTTCGCGTTCGGGATGGCCACGGGGGTGGCCGGAGCGCTGCTGATGGCGGCGGTCACGGTCGCCGGGCTGCTCGTCCCGGGCGCCAGCCAGCTGCCGCTGTACCTCCTCGAGCAGTACTTCGAAGGGTACTCCGTCTCCTGGGCGGGTGTGGCCATCGGCGCGGCGTGGGGGTTCGTCGTCGCGTTCGTGGGCGGGTGGTTCGCGGCGTTCTGCCGCAACCTCTCCCTGGCGATCAGCGCCTTCATCATCCGAACCCGGGCCGAGTTCGAGAACACGCGTGAGTTCCTTGACCACATCTGAACCGGGGATCGCATGACCGTGCCACCGCCGAATACCGTGCAGGCCTCGCTCCTGCGGCTGAACGCGCGGGCCTGGGGAATCGCCGTCGGCCTCTTCATGGGCGGTGGGCTCTTTCTCGCCACGATCTTCCTGGTCATCCGCGGCGGGCCGGACGTGGGGCAGCACCTCTCGCTGCTCGCGGTCTTCTTCCCCGGCTACTCCGTGACCTGGCTCGGGGCCTTCATCGGCTTCGTCTACGCCTTCGTCCTGGGCTACGCGCTGGGCCGGATCATCGGCGCCGTCTACAACCGCCTCGCCTTCCGGTAAGTCCCGCCCTACCAGCCCCGGTGGCGCAGGAGCACCGAGGGAACGGTCTTGAGCAGGATCAGCAGGTCCAGTCCGAGCCCCTGTTCCCGGATGTAGCGGAGGTCCCATGACACCTTCGACCGCACGTCCTCGAGCGTGGCGTCATAGCGCTGGTTGATCTGCGCCAGGCCCGTAATGCCGGGCTTCACGCGATGCCGGCACTGGTACTCCGGGATGTCCTCGCGCAGCCGGGAAACGATCGACGGCCGCTCCGGCCGCGGTCCCACGATGTTCATGTCGCCGCGGAGCACGTTCCAGAACTGCGGGAATTCGTCCAGTCGCAGCATGCGCATGTACTTGCCCAGCCAGGTGACGCGAGGATCGTTCTCCTGAGCCCACACGGCGCCGGAACCCCGCTCGGCGTCCACGCGCATCGTGCGAAACTTGTAGATCGTGAAGACCTGCCCGCCGAGGTCCTCGAGCCGGCGTTCCTGCATGGCGAGCGTGGAGCGCCACCGACGGTCCAGCCCCACGCGCGTCTGCGCGTAGAGCACGGGCCCGCGCGACGTGAACTTCACCGCGAAGCCGAGCAGAATCAGCAGCGGAGACACCAACAGCAGCGCCAGCAGCGCGACCGTAAAGTTGAAGACGCGGCTCAACCGCTCGCTCCGGTCGCGCGGCACGACCTCCGGCGCCTCGACCGTGCGCGTCGCCCTGGTCGGCGTGTCGGCGCGACGGACGCGCCTCACCGACGCCGGCGTTCGCGGAGGGCGAACGTTCGGGTTGATTTCGTTCGGCACGCTGCGATTCACGCCGACGTCAGGGGCCGCCACGGTTCAAACCGTAACGCAGGACGAAGAAGAGGCCGGTAATCGTGCTCACGACCGTGACCGCCGTCTGCCAGTTGAAGCCCGCCGCCGATCGGTCCGGGACGAACAGCTCGTCGCCGTCCCGGAGCGACATGTCCCCCACGGTCTTTCCGAGTCTGACCGCTTCCGCCGTGGCCTTGGCGTCCATGATCACCGTCCCGGCCCGCCGCACCACCGCCTTGTCGTGCGCGGCCGTCGGTCCCCAGCCACCCGCGGCGACGATGACGTCGGTGATCGACCGATCGACCGGCACCGTGTAGAAGTTCGACGTCGGGAACCCGAGAAGCGAAATCCGCACCAGCGGCGTCGCGGTGAGCGTGACCCGCTTGAGGTACTTGAGCAACTCCTGCGTCAGGAACGGTTCCAGTTCGGAATCGAGGACACCCTGGAGCGACACCTCGGCCACGTCCGCCAGCGGCAGCTTCCGGTCGCTGCGCACCGTGAAAGTGTCCGAGAGCACCGAGTCGCCTTCGACCATCAGCAGGATGCGGTCGCCGGGCGCGAAGTCGCCGTTCGCGAGTCGTGACCGTAACGCGACCGCGTCGGCCCGGAGCCTGGCGCGCGTCTTCTCGTCAGGCGCACGGAGGGAGGCTGCCTCGGCAGCCTTCACCGCCTGCTCCAGTTCGGCGCGCGTGGCCTGGCGCCTGAGCTCGCCGATCGACGCCTGCGCCGGCGCCAGCGCGGGCCACGCCACCAGCAGCGCCGCGAAGAGCCACCGCGCGTTCGGCCAGGTTCCAGAACCGTTCATCGGCATGTCGATCGCACCTCGTCAGTCGGAAAAATGGACACGAGCCGGGGGTATGTTAAGCGATTCACATCGCTCGCAGGTGCCGGGGGCTTCCAGCACCTCCCGCAAAGCAAGTGTTGTGCTACCCCAACAGCGATCGGAGCCGTCCGGTGACCGGCAGCCTGCCGCGGAAGCGCAGCACCTGTCCACATGGGACGACTGACAGTGGCGGGGCGTCGCAAGCCGTGCCCGCGGAATCGCTTGCCGGACTGGCCGGCACTTCCAACTAACTCTTGCGCCCTCACCGCCAAGCATGATCTTCGTGTCGCGAAGCGGCCCGGAGCGTGACGACACACGACGTCGGGAGGTCGGTGTGGCGGACCTGCCACAGGCGGGAGTCGCGCGCGACGCAGGGGCAGGCCGCAGGCAACCGGGCCGGAATTTGCGGTGGGACCGGTTCGGTGGGACGACTAGGTGCGTACCGATGGAGGCGGATCCAGCGTGGATGAGTGAGGAAGAGCTGCGGCAGACCGCGAATGGCGGGGCGGCGGAGCGGCGACGGGAACTGTCGCCGCCCCTCGTCCTGCTGGCGAGTGATCAGGAGTGGTCCACGCGCTCGCTCGAGAGCGTGCTGGGCCCGCACGGCTTTGCGTCGGTTCGGGCGTACACCGGCCGGCAGGCGCTCGACCTGGCCCGCCGGACGCACCCGGACGTGGTGATCGTCGACGCCGGCATGCCGGACATCCCCGGCATCGAGCTCTGCCAGCGGCTGCGCGACGATCCCGAGCTCCCGCCGAGCACCCCGATCGTCATGACGACCGCCGGACCGGCCTCGCGCACGCAGCGGCTCGACGCCTATCGGGCCGGTGTCTGGGAGTTCCTCAGCCAGCCGGTGGACGCCGAGGCGCTCCTGTTGAAGCTGGACGCCTTCGTCCGTGCCAAACGCGAGATCGACCGGTCCCGCGAAGAGAGTCTGCTCGACGACTCGACAGGCCTCTACAACGTGCGCGGCCTGGCACGCCGGGCCCGCGAGATGGGCGCCGAGGCCTCCCGCCGGCGGGCGCCACTGGCCTGCGTGGCGGTGA
>JABWBJ010000232.1 GCA_013360595.1 Gemmatimonadaceae bacterium
GGCCCCGACCGCGTTCACGTGTGCGCCCTCGGCGATCCACCGGCCCATCAGGACCGGCTCGCGCGAGGCCGTCACCGTGCAGATGATGTCGGCGCCGCGGACGCACGACTCGGCGTCTGGCGACACCTCCACGGTCACCCCGAGTCGCGCTCGCGCGGCGACGGCGAATCCGGCGCAACGATCGGCTGACCGGCTCCAGACCCGTACCCGGCGCAGCGACCTCACCGCGCCCATGGCCTCGAGGTGAGTCATCGCCTGAACGCCGGCGCCGAGGATGGCGAGATCACCGGCGTCCGGGTTGGCCAGGAGCCTCGTCGCGAGACCGGACACCGCCGCGGTACGGATGGCCGTCACCGAACTGGCGTCGATGATCGCGAGAAGCCGGCCGTGGGCGGCCTCGAAGAGCAGCACCACGCCCAGGTGGGAGTCGTACGGCGTGGCGTCGTTCCCGGGGAACACCGTGATGACCTTGGCCCCGAGGGCCACGCCGTCACTGCCCGCGGTTCCGACCTGCCCCGGCATCATCGCGAGGAGGTTCCGTGTGCCTGGCAGGGCAACGACCTGTCGCAGCGGGAGCAGCGCCCCGCCTCGCGCCAGGGCCGCCAGCGCGCCGGCCATGACGTCGATGCACTCGGTCATGGGCAGCAGGGCCGCCACCTCGCGGTGCGACACGAGCAGCGTCTGCGGTTCAGGCGAGCTCATCGGGGGAAGATGTGCGTCCCTCGCCGGCGGCGCACCGGTCCGGTGGACGCGCCTTCACCGGATCACCTCCCGGCGCCCGGCGGGCGAGGTGGCCGGGCGCCTAGACGACGAGGTTCAGCAGGCGCCCAGGCACGAACACCACCTTGCGCGGCGCGCCTGTCACGAACCTGGCGATCTGCGGTTCTGCCATCACCGCGGCAAGGGCAGCCTCCTGCGCGATGTCACGCGCCACGGTGATCGTTCCGCGAAGCTTCCCGTTCACCTGGACCGCGAGCTGGACGGCATCCTCGCGGGCCAGCGCTTCGTCGAACGCGGGCCAGCCGGCGTCCATCACGCTCGTCGAGTAGCCGAGCCGCTCCCAGAGTTCCTCGGCCAGATGGGGCGCGTACGGCGCGACGAGCTGGACCAGCGGCCGCACCTCCTCCACGTGCGGGCGACGCTCTCCCTTCCGCAGCGTGTTCATGTACTCCATCATCGCCGCGATCGCGGTGTTATAGCCCAGCCGCGCGGTGTCCTCGCCCACCTTCCGGATCGTCTGGTGCAGCTTGCGCAGCACGTCCGGGTCGGGGGCGCCGTCAGTTCGCCGGTCCGTGACCGCCAGCCACAGGCGGTTGAGGAAGCTCCGCACCCCCGAGATGCCGGCGTCGCGGAAATCGCCGCCCTCCTGGAAGGGCCCCAGAAACATCAGGTACATGCGAAAGGCATCGGCCCCCCAGTGCTCGAAGTACTGGTCCGGGTTCACGATGTTGCCCTTCGTCTTCGACATCTTCGCGCCGTCGCGGATGATGTGCCCGTGCGCGCGGAACTTCACGAAGGGTTCCTCGAAGTGCAGGTGCCCCATGTCGTGCAGCACCATGGTGATGAACCGCGCGTACATGAGGTGGAGCACGGCGTGCTCGTTGCCGCCGATGTACGAGGTCACGGGCAGCCATTTGCGGGTGACCTCCGGCGCGAACGGCACATCGTCACGGTCCGCGCTCGGGTACCGCAGGAAGTACCAGGCGCTGTCGAGGAACGTGTCGGAGACGTCGGTCTCGCGGCGGCCGGGGCCGCCGCAGGCCGGGCAGGGCGCGCGGTACCACGCCTCGTGGCGCGCGAGGGGCGACACCCCCGAATCGTCAGGCTTGAAGTCGGGAACGTCCGGCAGCACGACCGGCAGGTCGTGCTCCGGCACCGGCTGCGGTCCGCACGCGTCGCAGTAGATGACCGGGATGGGCGGCCCCCAGTAGCGCTGGCGGGACACGCACCAGTCGTGCAGGCGGTAGTTCACCACCGGCCTCGCCGCCCCCTTCGCGGCCAGCCACTCGGTCACCGCCCTCTTCGCGTCGGCCACCGGCACCCCGTCGAACGAGCCCGAGTTCACGAGGTGCGCTCCGGCATCGTCGACGAAGGCCTCGGGGAGCGGCGCGCCGGCGGCCGTCCCTTCGGGCGCGATGACGCGCACGATCGGCAGGTCGAAGGTCTTCGCGAACTCGAAGTCGCGCTGGTCGTGACCGGGCACCGCCATGATGGCCCCGGTCCCGTACTCCATCAGGACGTAGTCGGCGATCCAGACCGGCATGTCGTCGCCGTTGGCCGGGTTCACCGCCCAGGCGCCGGTGAAGACGCCGGTCTTCTCACGGTTCACCTTGCGCGCCACGACATCCTGCCGCATGGCGTCGTCGCGGTAGGCCTGCACCGACGCGCGCCGCTCCGGCGTCGTTATGCGATCCACCAGCGGATGCTCGGGCGCGAGCACCATGTACGTCGCGCCGAAGATGGTGTCAGGGCGCGTGGTGAAGACGGCGATCTCGTGATGCGTGATTCGCGACTCGTGACGCGGGGGCGCGCCGGCGTCCCGGATCGCGAAACGGATCTCGGCGCCCTCGCTCCGGCCGATCCAGTTGCGCTGCGCCGTGCGCGTGGTGTCCGACCAGTCCAGCGCGTCCAGGTTCTTCAGCAGCCGCTCGGCGTACTCGCTGATGCGGAAGAACCACTGGGCCAGGAACCGCTGCTCGACCTTGGTGCCGCAGCGCTCACAGGCACCGGCGATGACCTGTTCGTTGGCCAGCACCGTCTTGTCCGCCGGGCACCAGTTGACTGCCGCCTCCTTCCGGTAGGCCAGTCCCTTCCGAAAGAGCTGGACGAAGATCCACTGCGTCCAGCGGTAATAGGCGGGGTGCGTGGTATCCACCACGTACCGCCAGTCGATCATCAGACCCGCCCGCCTCAATTGCCGCGTGAAGTTCGCGACGTTGCGCGGGATGAGGCGCATCGGGTGCTCGCCCACCTTGAGCGCGTGGTTCTCCGAATGGATCCCAAAGGCGTCGAAGCCCATGGGCTCGAAGACGGTGTGCCCCCGGAGGCGCTGGAATCGTCCATGAATGTCGTTCCCCGTGAACGCGAACAGGTTGCCGACGTGCAACCCTTCCGCGGACGGATAGGGGAACATCATCAAGGCGTAGAACGGGTTAGCGCCTCCGGCCAGGTCGGTTTCATTCGTCCGCCGCTCCTGCCAGCGCGCCTGCCACTTTGCCTCGATGGCAGACGGGTCGTAGGTGTCGTGCGCCGCGGCGGAGGCGTCCGACGGGGAATTGGCCTGACGGGTCATGTCGGGGGTCCGGCCGGCCCTGCGTTACGCGCCGGCGTTCTTCGGAGAGCGTCCTTTGAGCCAATCTAGCGGACCGGAAAACGGCAGGACAGCCGAACCGACCTCGGAACGACCGTTCCTCGAGACCATCGTGGCGAGGCTCGGCTTCGCGGGCGCGTTGCTGTTCTTCCTGGGCCTCTGGCTCCAGCGCGGGCGGATCGCGGAGGCCGGCGCGGCCGACCTCGCGGTGATGGCGCTGCTGGTCTTCGGAGCCGCCGTCATCCTCACGGCCGTCGTCACCGGCCTCGTGATCGTGCCCATGGTCGCCGAGCGAAGCTCCGACCTGGCCGATGTGCTGCGCCGGGTCGCCGATGGGGATCTCACGCGCGAGCCGCGCCGGAACCCACTCGACGTGGACGAAGGGCGGCTGGTCGATTCGGCCCGCGCAGCCCTTGCCGCCGTGCAGCGGCTGGTCGCCGAATCGCACGAGGGGGCGAGGGAAGTCAGCGCTCAGGCGCACGAGCTCGCGCAGCAGGGCGCCGCGGCCCTCTCGGTCGCGCAGCGGAGCACGGAACAGGCGCACGGGGTCGCTCGCGTGGGCGGAACGCTCGCCGAGCTTGCCCGGCGCGCGAACCACGATGCGGCGCGCCTGGCCGGGAACGTCGCGGATCTCGTGGAGGAGGCGAGGGCCGTCCACGAACAGGAGCAGCGAATCCACGAGCTGGCGACGACCAGCCGAGCCACCCTGCACGCCAGCCTCGACGCGCTCGGGACCGCCTCCACCGCCGTCGGTGAGAACGCCACCGAACTCTCGGCGCTCGCGGAGACGGCAGGCGAGATCCGCTCCTTCGTCGTGCTTGTCCGCAAGATGGCCCGACAGTCCAAGCTCCTCGCCCTCAATGCGGCGATGGAAGCGGCCCGGGCCGGGGAACAGGGGAGCGGCTTTGCGGTGGTTGCCGGCGAGGTCCGGCGTCTGGCCCGCAGCTCGAACGATGCCGCCGAGCGCACCGATCAGCTGGTCGCGGATGTCCTGGAGCGGCTCGACCGCATCCGTCAGTCGAGCCTGGGCGCGATGGACGCCATTCGAGAAGCCCGCGAGGCGGCCGCCGCCAGTGCCGGGAAGATGGACGTCCTCGAGGCGTCGGCCCGTCTCGGCGCCGAGGCGGCCTCGGCGGAAGAGGGCCACGTGACCAGGCTGCGTGCGGCGACCGAGGCCATGGCTCTGCCGCTCCAGCAGATGGCTCGTGAGGCGGAATCGCTTGCCGCCTCGTTGTCGGAGGCGTCGAGTGTGGCCGGCACACAGCAGGTTCGCCTGCAGGAGCTGACCATGGCAGCCAACGCGCTGGCGCGGAGGGCGGCCCGGTCGAACGCGTCGCTGGCCGGCGTCAGGCTTGGCTCGGGCGCGGAACAGACTGCGGCGGGCGACGACGCTT
>JABWBJ010000233.1 GCA_013360595.1 Gemmatimonadaceae bacterium
GAGCCGGCGCAGGACGGCGGCGCCTAACGCCGGCACCGGCAGCACCGGGATCGCGCGGACGACGGCGTCGATCGCCGATTCCGCCTCGACCAGCTCGGCGAATTCGGCCGGCGTCAGGGACGCCCGGTCCAGGTCGCCATCGAGTGCCTGCTGGATGCGCTCGTTCATCAGTGCCGTGGAGTGGAGGTGGATCGCGCCCGCGCGTCGCCGCGCTTCACGACACGCGCCGAGTCACAGGCTGAGACGGACGGAGCGATGCCCACTGTCACATCGGAGTTCGGCCGCGACGCCCTTGTGCCGTCCATCACACTCCGGCGTCCTGCGGCGAAACACCACGATCAATGAGCGTGACGCGGCGGCCCGGCGTCCGTGCGCCCGGTCACGGACCCGGCGCCACAGCGGTGTGGCATACGGCCGTGCTCGCCTGACGAGGCCTCGGCGCGCCGATGCGGCATCTCCGCGCGGGCCCTCTGCGCTGTGCGCGCTACGCGCCGATGGCTTGCCTGAAGTCCGACGGCGTCTGGTTCGTGTGCTTCTTGAACGCCTGATTGAACGTGGACTTCGACGCGAAGCCGGCGTCCATTGCGAGCGCCAGCATCTTGAGCGCTCTCGCCTCGCCGGCCCTGATCCGGCGCTGCACCTCGCGCACCCGGTACCCGTTCACGAAGTCGTAGAAGGTCTGGCCGATCAGGGCGTTCAGCACCTCGGAGAGCTTGTGCGGCGAGGTATCGAGCGCGTTGGCGAGGTCCGCCAGCGTGAGCTCGCTGTCGCGCCAGGGGCGCTGCTGGTCCATGAGCTGGAGCAGGGCCGTCTTGAGCCGCTGGGCCTCGACGTCGTTGAGTCCCGACCGCGCGTAGCGCGACTCGATCGAGTCAGTGTCGTCAGGCGTCGCTGGCGGCGCAGCCGCGGCCGCGGCCAGAAGCTCCCTCGGCACCTTGTGCTCCGCGGTTTCGTAGCGGAAGACCTCCGGCTGTCGCAGTCCGAGGTAGCCGATCGCGTACACCAGGGCCGCCATCGCCAGCGAGATGTGGTCGTCGCGCAAGCGCGTGCTCACCTCCGCCAGCCGCAGCGCGGTGGCCAGAAGCCAGATGCTGAGCGCCGCCGCCGAAAGGAACAGCAGCCACCGGAGGTTCACCCGGGCGGTGTTCGAATAGCTGTGCTCGACCTGCCGGCGGTGGCGGCGGAGGGCGAGAACGGTGGCGACCGAGTAGGCAATCCCGGAGACGTACTTGAACGGATCGATCACCTGGAGGTGCGCCGGAATGCCGCCGGCCACCCAGCGGTCGAGCAGCGCCAGCTTCTCCGCGCCCGGCAGGAAGAAGTAGGGCGACGTGGCGAGCGTACTGATCGCGACCGGCACGAAGTGAATCCAGGCTCTCCGCTCGAAGCGCCAGGCCCGGTCGCTGGCCGCGAGCGAGTAGAGATACACGAGCGGTCCGAAGACCCACGGCGTCTGGTACGAGACGCCGAAGAAGTACGGGAACGAGCGAACGATTCCGGCGCCGTAATAGACGCCCCCGGCGAGGTAGATCGTGAAGGCGGCCATCAGCACCGCGAGGAGCCGGTTGGCCGTGCGGTTGTGGCGTTGCGCCAGGAGGACGCCGGTGAGGAAAAGCCCCTGCAGGGCGCCGAGGACCTGCGCGAGCTGGATCCAGTCGAGCGTAAGCCTCGCCATGACCCGGAATCATACGGACCATGGCGAGAGGGGCCAGTGGGTGATTCACCGATGAGCGATGAGCGATGAGGGTGGACGTTACTCATCGCTCATCGCTCATCGCTCACCCCCTACTTCCCGATCCCGATCCGCAACGACACCGAGTTCACCCTGGCGTCGTTGTACTCCATCGCCAGCCGCACGCCGGACAACTCCAGCACGGCGCCGACCATCTTCTGCGATCCGCCCACGTACTCGTCGTCGAGGCTCACAACCGCCGTCTTCTCGTGGGACCGCGTCAGGTAGCTGGATAGACCCGCGTACGGTGACACTGACGCCCATCGGGTGATCGGGAAGACGCGGCTTGCCACCAGATCCCAGCCGATCACGCTGAAGTCGACGTCGTCAGGGCCGTAGAGCGAAACGAAGCTCAGGCGTCCGGCCAGTCCCCATTCGCTTGCGTCGTCTCCCACGAACGCGCGCTGCACCATGGCGCCGAAGAAGCCGTAATTGGCGTTCGGGTTCTTCGTGAGGTAAACGCCGACGTCGGTCCTGGCCGTGACGCCCGCCCGGGCCGTCAGGCCGGGGAACTTGAGCCCCGAGCCCTCGAACAGCCAATGCGTCGAGTCGGGGTGGACGAAGGTGTCGTTCCAGGCGGCGTCGTGGTCATCGATCCCCGTCTTCCACTGCACGAGCGAGACCTCGAACCTCCCCCTCCCCATCGGCCGCGCGTCGGTCAGGGGGCGGAAGTAGGCGACCAGCCCCGCCTCCTCAGTGAACTGACGCCAGGCGGCCTGAGTCAGGGACGGGTCGAGCTGGATGGAGCACTCGTCCCACCGCGGATTGACGTGCAGGTGGGGGTGGTTGCGGTTCTGCGCGCCCGCGGAGGCCGCGGGGGCCGCGATCAGGGCAGTGGCCAGCGCCACTGCGACGGTGGTCAGCTTGCTGCGCTTCATAAGAACCCCTTTCCTTGAGGTCGGTTTTCCGGGCAGCTGACCCGGTCGGGACCGGGACGCTGCGGTTGGCGGGGTCAAGTTGGGGGGGGCCGGCGGGGAAGTCGTCCGGACCGATCGGACCGGACCACTTCATTCCCCGGCGGAGGCGTCCGGACCAGGAGCCGACCTGCGGAATTGCGGCGTGGCCAGCGTCCTGCGCGTCCTCTCCTCGCCGACACCCACCTCGGCTTCGACCTGCCGGGCCGGCCGCGCGTAGCCCGGTGGCGGCGCGGGCATGACTTCCTGGCCAATTACGCCGCCGCCCTCAAGCCAGCCCTCGACGGCCAGGTCGACCTCGTCGTTCATGGCGGCGACGTGTTCAACCGATCCCGGCCGCCGGCCAGCGTCGTCTGGCAGGCCTTCGAGCCGCTCCGGCGCGTGGCCGGGGAACGCGGGGAGCGCCGAAAGACGCCGGCGGATTTCACTCGGGATTCTCCCGCGACCTCCGCGACCCCCGCGGTCTGTTGTTGTTCTTCCGACACGAACAAGCAGAAACACATGTACCGCGGAGGACGCGGCGAGCGCGGCCGCAACTGGAGTGACGCCGTGACCCGTCGGCCTGCAGTGCGCCGACAGTGTGATCATCTTATGGGTACCGCGTTTCGGAGCCCCAATGAAGACCCGCCTCGTTCGCGTCGGCAACTCGCGCGGCCTCCGCCTCGCCAAGCCCTTGGTCGAGCACGCCGGCTTCGAGGACGCCACTACACGCCACCTGCCGGCTCAAGTTGAGTTCTTGCGGCGCAGTGCGCTCCTCGTCATTGCCCTTGTTGCACCTTCCTGCGCCAGTGATCAGGCAGCGGCTCCATTGGCCTTGCCCAGCGTGACCTTGGCGGTAGTTGGTCAGGCGGCCGCATCACTCGACTCGACTGGGCACTTCGAGCTCGCTGTAGCGCCGCAAACCTCATTCGAGATCAGCGAAGCACGAGCGAGGCAGATTGCTGAGGGATGGGTGGCAACATATGCGTCATTTCAACGAGGGTTTCTCGAGCGCCAGCGGCGTGCCTCTATTGACACCAAGAGTCTACGGCCCTGCGGCCGGATATTCTACGCTCAGTCTCCTTTCGTGGTCAGTGCCGATGCAGCGCCTCTTTCGACTCTTCGGCGCTATGCCGCTTGGTGGATTGTGACATTATGTGGCGCCAGTGGAGAACCTCAAGTCAGCCTGGCAGTTAGCAGCCTGCTTAGCCAGGCCCAGCTCGAAGCGGGTCGCCTAACGCTTCAGCCGCCTCACGGTAACGAGTTCAGGTCCGTTGGCATCCCGCCCGGTTTCGGAGATTTGGTCATCCCTCCGGAGGATGCCGTTCGAGAACTGTATGCGCTCACCGGGAAAGCAGTTGCGCTCACGCCCCGCCTGTGGATTCGCGCCGATGATACCGTGCCCAATCTGGCCCAATGGGAGTTGACGTTGGAAACGGCGGCGGCATTCGAAGCAGAGACAGGTAATGCGGAGACGACAACATTCTATGTGTCTCGGGGACAGCACCTCGACCGCCCTGAAAAGCACCAAGGACGGTACCTGCTGAGTATTCCGCGACAGCATGAACCTCCCGAAACGACTGTGCGTTACCCGGAACTTGATGAAGCGGGCCGCATCATTGGCTGGAGGTCTGTACGTCTTGCGCGCAGTGCCCCGGCTACTTTCGTCCCAGCTACAATCCTCTCCACGCCTCGCGTGCCATGAGTACTCGAGCGCGGCTCAAGACGGTAGTCTCCTTCGCTGGGATTGCGGCAACCAGCCTGGGGTTGGTGTGTTCGGACTCCCCATCGTCCAGGTGTCCGGTCGAAGAGCTTCAGTATTGGAGTTACCTTGGCTACAACACCGATGTTTCGTACCCCCAGTGTCCAGTGCCAGCAGGCGGCTCTGCTCCCTTCTCGGTTTACTTCGCGTTCACCACAACACGCCCGGCAAACATTGGAACCGATGGAAGGAGTGTAGTGGTTCAGCGGAAACCGGCCTTCAGGCTGGACTGAGGAAGTTGCACCTTTCCCCCACCGGCGGAGCCGGTAATCGGAGGAAAGGAGATGA
>JABWBJ010000234.1 GCA_013360595.1 Gemmatimonadaceae bacterium
ACTGGCGCATGATCAAATTTCATCACCATCAAGTCAAATACCGGCGGGGCTTGCGCAACTGATTTGAAGCCATATTGGAGCAGCAGTTCTTTGCCGGCCCGATCTACTTCGTCATCAACACGAAGAGCGAGGTCATCGACCGGGTCCAGCTTCCTGAAGGACGGACGCTCGCCGGCTTCGGCCGGAGCGGAGAACTGTTCATGTCCCTCCGTGACGCCGACGGGAACGCGAGAGTCGAACGGGCCAAGGCACGAAACTGAGAGGCAGAGTAGGCGAGAAGCAACGAGGCTCGGATGACACGACGCCGGCGCCTGGCGCATGACCTGGGCGCCCGGCGCTCCCCGCTCCACGGACTGGCGACCGCGGAATGACCGTCCCGGCGTTCCGTCGACCAGCGCCGGCGCGGCAAGGTTTACCGCGCGGCCACGTCCGGTAGATTCCCAGCCGTTCCGTGGACGCAACGCTCCGAGGGGACCATGGCTCTCAGCGACACGCAGCGACTGATCCTCACCGGCATCGCCGTCGGCGTCACGATCGGGCTGGTGATCGGGATCATTGGCGCCCTGCTTGACCTGTCACCCGGTGTTCGCGGCGGGCTCACCGGAGCGCTGGTCGTCGTGGGACTGGCGGCCCTGCGGCGGCGGCAACGGGGCGGGGGCGGGGGCCGGGGGGATGCGTCGTGAAGCGTTCCCCCCTCCCGCGCCTGCGCCGGCTCTGCCTCAAGCTGCCTCACGCCCAGGAAGTCGAAGCCTGGGGAGAGCCGACGTTCCGGGTGAAAGGGAAACTCTTCGCGATGTTCGCCCATCCGTCGAACCATCACGGCGCGGGAAGAAGCGCGGTCTGGATCAAGGCCACGAAGGAGAACCAGGCGCTGATGATCCGCGCGCAGCCGGACCGTTTTTTCAAGCCGCCGTACGTGGGGCCGAGCGGCTGGGTCGGTGTCTATCTCGACAACGACCCCGACTGGGACGAGGTGTCGCAGCTCCTGAGTGACGGGTGGCGGCTCATCGCGCCGAAGCGCATCGTCCGCGCGTTCGACGAGGCCCGTCGATAGCGCCGAGTCCACGGGTCACCCCAGCTGCACGTCTGACCCGCGCGTCAGGGCCGGATCACCTTCACTTCGCCGAGCTGGCGCTCGATCTCCCGCTTCGTGCCCACGATGGCGATGGAGACCTTCTGCGGATCCAGATGGCGCTCCGCCGTGGCGCGCACGTCCTCGGGTGTCACCGCCATGAGATCCCGGACGTAGTTCGACACGTAGCTGTCGCCGAGGCCGTGCAGGTCCACGAACTGCAGCTGGTTGATGAGGCCGAAGCGCGAGCTGTTCTGCACGGTGAAGATGCCGGCGAGGTTGTTCCTGATCCCGGCGAGCTCGCTTTCGGGCGGGGCCTCGGCGCGCAGCCGGTCGATCTCCTTGAAGATCTCGGTCAGCGCCGGGCCGGTCACGTTCGACGTGACGTCGGCCGTCTGCACCCACATCGAGGCCTTCTTGCGCGTCCAGATGAAGGAGCCGGGCGAGTAGGTGTATCCCTTGTCCTCGCGGATGTTGGCCGTGATGCGTGAGCCGAAGGCGCCGCCGAGGAGCGCGTCGGTCACGTTCATCTTCACCCAGTCGGCGTGCGACGGATCGGCCACCGGGAGTCCCATCCAGATGCTGCTCTGGACCGAATTGGGGCGGTCGATGACGTCGATCTGCCGCCGGGCGGTGATCACCGGAGGGTTCTCGGTCGGGGCCGGGCCCTCGGCCCACGCTCCGAAGGCTGCCCGGACCGCCTGCTCCACCTGGCGGGCGTTGAACACGCCGCTCACGTAGAGCCGGGCGCGGCGGGCGCCGAAGTTCTTCGCGTGGAAGTCGCGCACCCGCGCCACCGTGAAGCCGCGCAGCATCTCCTCGGTCGGAAAGACGTGGGCAAACGGGTGGTTCCCGTACATGATCTCCCGGAACCGCTTCTGGGCCAGGGTCTGCGGCTGCGACAGGGCGATCGCATTGTTCCGCGCGTGCTTGTCCAGCGTGCGCCTCAGGTCGGCCTCGTCGAAGCGCGGGTTCATAGTGACGTCGGCCAGGAGCGCAACGTACGGGGCCGCGAAGTCGCTCAGCACCTCGCCCCCGATCGAGAAGACCTCGGACCCGGCGCTGGCGGTGAGCGCACCGCCCATCTCCGCTGCCTGACGAGAAATGTCCTGCGCCGAGCGCGTGGTGGTCCCTTCGGTGAGCATGTCGCTCACGACCGACGCCAGCGAAACGTCATTGGGGCCCTGGTCGATGATCCCCGTCCGGAGCTCCAGCTCGATGGCCACCTTCGGCACGCGCCCGAAGGGGACGAGCGTGACCTGAAGGCCGTTGGGCAGGGTGAAGGTCTGCCGCGGCGGCACACGGAAGGCCTTCGGCGTCCCCGGCGCGGGGGGCGTCTCGCGGCGCGCGGTGGTGTCCTGGGCGAAGGCCGGAACGGCGACAAGGATCGCGATCGTGATGTAGCGAATGGCGCTGGGCATGGCTGCGTCGTGAGTCGTTGAATCGTGCACCGTGAATCAGCTGTTCGATCCTGGGATCTCGCTCCCGCTGCTGCTACTTCGCCCCCGGTATCACCGTGTAGACGGTCCGGTTCGTGGGACGGAGGTACTCGTTGGCCGTCCTCAGGATCAGGTCGGGCGTCACGGCCGCGAAGCCATCCTCGATCCGGTTGATCCGGGACGGGTCGTCGTCGAACAGCGCGAACGACGCGAGCAGGTCGAGCTTCCCGAGGCCGGAGAACTCCTCCACGATGGAGTAGAGGGACGACCGCATCTTGGTCCGCGCGCGCGCGAGCGTGGCCGAGTCCACCGGCGTCGTCCGCAGCGACTCGATCTCCACGTCCATGACCTTGAGCAGCGAGTCGGCGGTGGTCGAGCGGTCGTGGTACACCGACACCATCCACAGCATCGGCCCCTCGTAGTTGAACATGTTGCCCAGGCCCCAGTTGATGCCGGCGGAGACGTCGCTGGTGAGGCCGGTGCGTTGCACGAGCGCGTCGTAGAGCTTTGCATCGCGGCCCTGGCCGAGGATCTGGTCGATGAGGCCCATGGCGTACCACTCGAGCGACCAGCGCGGCGGGACGTGGTACGCGATGCCGAGCGCCGGCCGGTTGGCCAGCTGGTCCACGCGGCTGGCGCGCTTCTCCTTTTCCTGGCGCGGCTCGGACAGATCGGGCCTGGCCGGCTGCTCGACGCGCGCGATGCCCGCGAAGTACTTCTCGACCCACTGCCTGGCCTGGGCCGGCTCGAAATCGCCGACGATGGCCAGGACCGCATTGTTCGGGGCGTAGTACGTCCGGAAGAACGCCGCCGCATCCTCGAGCGTCGCCGCCTCCAGCTCCGAGAGCTCGCCGTAGAAGTTGTGCGCGTTGTACCAGTTCTCGTTGGCCGTCATCGGGAGGTCGATCCACGGGAACGTGCCGTACGGCTGGTTGAGCACGTTCACGCGAACCTCGTTCTTCACGACGTCCTGCTGGTTGCGCAGGTTCGTGGAGTCGATGGCGAGGCCCTTCATGCGGTCCGCTTCGGCCCAGAGGACGGTCTCGAGCGTGTGCGCCGGAACCACCTGGTAGTAGTTGGTGAAGTCGAAGCGCGTGGAACCGTTGAGGAGGCCGCCGTTTCCTTCGACCAGCTTGATGAACTCCATCTTGCCGAGGTTCGCCGACCCCTGGAACATCATGTGCTCGAAGAGGTGCGCGAAGCCCGTGCGGCCGGGCTCTTCGTTACGCGAGCCCACGTCGTAGTAGAGCGCGATGGCCACGGTGGGCACGTAGCGCTCGGGCGACATCACCACGCGCATGCCGTTCGCGAGGCGCTGCCGGATGATCGGGAGCGCCGCGAGCGGCCCCGTCGCGCTCGGCGGGCTCGTAGGCCGCGTACCGCTCGGAGCCGTCTGCGCCGCGACCGCCGCGGCCACGAGGATCAGCGGTGCCGCCAAGAAGCCCATGCGGCGTCCCCGGCGCTGCGTCGTCGTGAACCATCTCCATGCGCGCTTCATCATCACCTCCGCCTCGGCTCCGCGGGACTGGGCCCCGGGACGGACGAGCCGAGCGCGTCAGCGTGGTAGCACGGTTTCGCTGGTCAAAGGCTCTCGCAGACGCCGTGACCCTCGTTGTTGGTCTCGATGCACTCGACGACGGCGCTGTTGCCTTCGCCGTCGTCGTCCGCGAAGCCGAAGAGCTCTCCGGTCTCGAGCGGCTCGCTCCCGACGTTGCACGAGACCTCGAGGCACTCGCCGGCCATCACGGGTCGTGACGTGAACGCCGTGCAGCGCAGCGCGCCGGCCGAGCGCGGCAGCTCGTCGTAGAAGGCGACGCTCACGGTGCCCGTCGTCGCGCGGGTTCCGCGGTTGCACACCTCCGCGTGTGCGATCGGGGGGACGCTGCTGCAGGTGATGCGGGCCCCGAACCTCAGCGTCAGATCGGGCGCGTCGCCCGGAGACGACGGTCCGCCGAGCGCCGCGACCTGACCTCGGAAGACGTTGCCACCCGCGCTCGACCAGCTCGGCGTCACGTCGCTCGATCGCGGGACGCGCCCGTCGTCGCGCACGTTGGTCACGGAGTAGGCGTGCTCGTTCCACACGGGTCGCGAGGGCGACCATCGGCCGAGCACGTCGCCGATCACGCGCACTCCGTCGAACGTTCGCAGCGGGTGACGC
>JABWBJ010000235.1 GCA_013360595.1 Gemmatimonadaceae bacterium
GCCGCCGCCATCGCGTACAGCTCGGCGCCGATGTCCACCGCCCGGAAGAGCACCATCTGCCGGCGCTCGAGCTTCGCCCCATGCCGGACCATCGCGTGAAAGAGCGCCCGGCCGAGGCGATTCGTCGCCCGATCGGCGAACCGCAGATGGCGCGCCAGGATCCCGAACTCCCGGTACGCCGCCGGGCGCAGCGCCCCGAGCAGCCGGGAGGGATACCAGGCGGCGTAGAACGGCGCCGACCGGGCCAGGGCGCGCAGCCGCTCCCTCGGTGTGCTGTCCGGGTTGACCACGGGGAACGCCAGGCTGAAATGGTGGTCCACCGCCTCGCGCGCGATGAACAGGCGCATGATCTCCGACGTCCCCTCGAAGATCAGGTTGATGCGCGCGTCGCGCATGGCACGCTCCACGCCGATCGGCGCCTCGCCGCGCGCCTGCAGCGAGTCAGCCGTTTCGTAGCCGCGTCCGCCGCGGATCTGCAGCGTGTCGTCGATGATCCGCCAGCCCGTTTCCGTGTTCCACATCTTGGCGATCGCCGCCTCGAGCCGGATGTCGTAGCCGCCGCGCTCGTACAGCGCCGCCGAAAGCTCGGCGACGGCCTCCATCGCGAAGGTGTCCGCCGCCATGCGGCCGATCCTGTTGGCGATGGCATCATGCCTTCCGATGGGTACGCCCCACTGCACGCGTGCCGCGGCCCACTCACGCGCAATCCGGAGCATCGCCTTCGACGCGCCCACCGCGCTCGCCGGGAGCGTCAGGCGGCCCGTGTTGAGCGTGATGAGCGCCAGCTTGAGTCCCTTCCCTTCGCCCCAGAGGATGTTCTCCCGCGGCACCCGCACGTTCGAGAACCGGATCACGCCGTTCTCCATCGCCCGCAGGCCCATGAACCGGCAGCGATGGACCACCTCGACCCCGGGCGCGGAGCCCTCGACGATGAACGCCGTGATCCGCTTGCGACGGCGGCCATCGGCGCCAGTCTCGTCAGGCGTGCGGGCCATCACCACGAACAGGTCCGCGCGCGTCCCGTTGGTGCACCAGAGCTTCTCGCCGTTGAGCACGAAGTGCGTGCCGTCCGCGTCCGGCGCCGCCGTGGTCGCCATGTTCGCGGGGTCCGATCCGGCATCCACCTCCGTGAGCGCGAACGCGCTGATCGCCCCGCGCGCCAGGCGCGGGAAGAAGCGCCGCTTCTGCTCCTCCGTCCCGAAGAGCGACAACGGTTGCGGGACGCCGATCGACTGGCTCGCCGACAGGAGCGCGGTGAGGCTGCCGTCCTGTGACGTCACCAGCTCCAGGGCCCGGATGTACGTCAGCTGGGAGAGGCCGAGCCCGCCGTACTCGCGCGGGATCTTGATGCCGAAGGCGCCGATGTCGCGCAGCGACTGCACCACGGACTCGGGGATCTCGCCGGCGCGGTCGATCGCATCCGAATCCACGGTCGCGAGCACGGCCCGCAGTTTCGACAGGAAGTCCGCCGCCCGCGCCGCCTCGTCCGCGTCCGCCGGCTCGGGATGCGGATGGATGAGATCGAGACGGAACCGGCCCAGGAAGAGCTCGCGCACGAAACTCGGGTGCTCCCACGCACTCTCGCGCGCCGCTTCCGCGGTTTCGCGCGCTTCGCGCTCGCTGGCGATGGACCGGGTCGATGTCATGGCTGCCTGCCGTCCGCGACGGCCGGTGGCGAGCGTCCGCCCGGGCTGGAATCTACTCGGCGGACGGCGCCGCGGTCCGCCGGCGGTCGCGTCTCGCCACGAGCACGCTGCCCACCACACCGACGAGCGCGAACGCGAACCACTGCACGGCATACGACCGGTGGGGGCCCTCGTCGAGCGGGGGCGGATCGGCCCGGACCGGCGTGCCGCGCGCCACCGCCGCCGCCTCACCGGAATCACGGCGCTGCACGACGAGGATGGGCGCGATCGGATAAGGGAGCATCGCCGCGATCGAGTCGCGGTCCAGGCGCCTGACCGCGCGCGCCACGCTCGGCGTCGCCACCGGCCCCCCGCCTCCTGCTCCACGGACGAAGACCTCGACGAAGCCGTCGACCGTGGCCGTGCTGTCCTCCCGGAAGTGCGACAGGTCGGCCCGCATCCCGTCCGGCGCGTAGATCCACCCGCGGTTCACCAGGATCGCAGTATCGCGCCCGTCCTGCCGGAGCGGAGTGATCACGTGGACGCCCGGGGCGCCGTTGCGGGACCTCGACGTGAGCACGAACTCGTTGGCGAAGTCGTACCATCCCGAGGCGACCGCGCGGCGGAACCTGGGGGCGGAGTCCGCGAACAGGTCGGCCGCCGCCCGGGGTGAATCGGCCAGCTGGGCGATGATGGCCGCATTCGCCGCCCGCCGTTCGCGCAGCCGATCGAGCTGCCAGAAGCCGAGCCGCACGCACCCCGCCGACACGAGCAGGGCGAACGCGATGAAGAGCCCGGTCCCCCGGCTGACGGTCATGACGTTGCTCCGCATCGGCGGTGTCAGTGCGTCCATCCCCTCGCCCCACTCTCAACTCTCAACTCTCAACTCTCAACTCCCAACTCCCAACTCCAAACTCAGAAGAACGACAACTGCTCGCCCAGCTGATCCGGGGCCACGACCTGCAGGCCCAGGCGGCGCTGGAGGTCGCGCGCCGTGGCCGGGCTGTGCCCGGCGAAGTGGTTGTTGAAGTAGCCGTAGACGGTAACCGCGCGGCCGATGGCCGGCAGGATCCGGGCCCACGCATCGAGTTCCCGGGAGCGGTCGACCTGCACGCGCGAGTAATCCACGATCTCCCGGTCCGGCCCCATCCAGCGGATGTACGTGAAGTCCGCGGTCGGCCGTTCGGCGAGGGCCAGCATCGTCTTGCGGGGAATCCATCGGCCGTCCGTGAGCGCCAGCGCCACGTTATGCTCGGCGAGAAGCGCGAGCACGCCGTCGTGGATCCAGCCGCGCTGGCGGAACTCCACCGCCACGCGGGCGTCCCGCGGGAGCATCGGGAGGAATGCCGCGAGCGCCGGCAACTCCGACGGCGCGAAGTCCGGACCGAGCTGGACGAGCACCGGACCGAGCTTGTGGCCGAGCTCGCGGGCGCGGTCGAAGAAGAGATCGAGCGCCGGCCGCACGTTGCGCAGCCGGTGCTCGTGGGTGATCTCCTGGGGGAGCTTGAGCGCGAACTGGAAGTCCGGTCCCACGCGCGACGCCCAGTCGCGGACGGTCGACTTCGGGGGAGTCGCGTAGAACGTGGAGTCGACCTCCACCGTGTCGAACGCGCGGCTGTACACGCGAAGGAAGTCCACGGGGCGCGTGCCGTCGGGGTAGAACGGCCCGACCCAGGCATCGTAGTTCCAGCCCTGACAGCCGATTCGAATCGCCATCGCCGGTCGCGCCGCCTGATGTGTTTCCGGATGAGGTGAAGTTGGTTCCGGGGGGCGGCGTTCCGTCAGATGTCTCCCGGTGTGTCAGTACAAGGTATTGCGACACAACGTCTTGGACACTTCCCGATCCCGAGTTCAGACGTTTCTCACCCGACCGATTGACGCGGAGCTATCACAGTGATATCATCGTGATACCAACGGTAACCCAACGGAGCGATCGAAGATGCTAAAGGAAAGAGCGCACAATGCGGCAAACGGGCTGCTGGTGCTGCTGGTCGGCCTCGTTATGCTGGTCGTGTCGGTCGTCGGACTCATCGGTTCGGCGCGGGCGGAGAACCCGGTCGGTGCGGTGGCGTGGGTGCTTCTGCTGGTGGCGACCAGCATCGCGATGGGCGGCCTGTTCACGGTGAACCCGAACGAGGCCAGGGTCCTCACGCTGTTCGGCAAGTACGTGGGGACGGTGCGCGATGCGGGCCTCTGGTTCGCGAATCCCTTCTTCGCCAAGAAGCGGATCTCGCTCCGCGTGCGGAACTTCGAGACCACGAAGCTCAAGGTGAACGACAATCACTCCAACCCGATCGAGATCGCGGCCGTGGTGGTGTGGAGGGTCGTGGATTCGGCGGAGGCGCTGTTCGAGGTGGACGATTACCAGCACTACGTGCACACGCAGAGCGAGGCGGCGGTGCGGGCCCTGGCGCAGTCGTACCCGTACGACGCGCACGCCGCGGACGAGATCGCGCTGAGCACGCACCCGGCCGAGGTGGCGCGCGGACTCCAGACGGCGATCCAGGACCGGCTGGAGAAGGCGGGCGTGAACGTGATCGAAGCGCGGATCAGCCACCTCGCGTATGCCCCCGAGATCGCGTCGGCGATGCTGCGCCGCCAGCAGGCGAGCGCGATCATCGCGGCCCGGAAGAAGATCGTCGAGGGCGCGGTGGGGATGGTGGAGAACGCGCTGGATCTCATCTCCACGAAGTCGATCGTGCAGCTCGACGACGAGCGGAAGGCGGCGATGGTGAGCAACCTGCTCGTGGTCCTCTGCTCGGACCGTGACGCGCAACCGATCGTGAACACGGGGACGATCTACCAGTGAGCCCGCGGTCCGCGGTGAGGCGGGGGCCTGGCGGCGGGCGGCCGCCGGTCCCTGCCCCCGGGACGGGGAGTCCCCACCATGGCTGAGCGACGTTCCTTCCTGCTGCGGGTGGATCCCGACGTGCTCGACGCGGTGCAGCGCTGGGCGAATGACGACCTGCGCAGCCTGAACGGGCAGATCGAGTTCCTGCTGCGGCGCGCGCTGCGCGAGTCGGGGCGGCTGGGCCCG
>JABWBJ010000236.1 GCA_013360595.1 Gemmatimonadaceae bacterium
GTGTCGGCGCGGGCGGAGGGGCGCGCGGCGGCGGGGGGCAAGGGATCGCCGGAGGAGCTGGTGCTGACCTTCACGCGGCCGATCCCCGCGGGGAAGGCGCAGCTCCGCGTGTCGTACTCGGCGCCGCTCGACGGCAAGCTGAGCGGGCTGTACCGGGTCGAGGAGGGCGGGGCGCACTACGCGTTCACGCAGCTCGAGCCGATGGACGCGCGGCGGATGTTCCCGTGCTTCGACGAGCCGGGGTTCAAGGTGCCCTTCGACCTCAAGGTGACGGCGCCCCGGGGGAACCTCGTGGTCGCGAACGCGAACGAGATCGATCGGACCGACGCGGACGACGGGCGCAGCGTGACGTTCACGTTCGCGACGACGCCGCCGCTGCCCACCTACCTCCTCGCGCTCGCGGTCGGGCCGTTCGAGGTGCGCGAGGGGGCCTCCGCGCCGGTGAAGATCCGGATCGTCACGGCGCGCGGCAAGGCGAAGCTCGGCGAGCTCGCGCTCGAGGCCGCGGCGGCGCACGTCAAGATCCTCGGCGAGTACTTCGACCGGCCGTACCCGTACCCGAAGCTCGACCTCCTGGCCGTGCCGGAGTTCGGGTTCGGGGCGATGGAGAACGCGGGGCTCATCACGTTCCGCGAGGACCTCGTGCTGCTCGACGCGCAGAGCGCCTCGGTCGCGGCGCGGCGGAGCATGGCGGAGAACGTGGCGCACGAGATCGCGCACCACTGGTTCGGCAACCTCGTGACCATGGAGTGGTGGGACGACCTCTGGCTGAACGAGGGGTTCGCGACCTGGATGGAGACCAGGGTCGTCGACGCGTGGCGGCCCGAGATGAACGCGCGGCTCGAGGCGCTCGGGGACAAGGGGTGGGTGATGGGGCTCGACGCGCTCGACTCGGCGCGCGCGGTGCGGCCCACCCGGTGCACGTAGTCTTCCGGGCTCACGGGAACGTCGAAGTTCACCACGTGGCCCAGGGCCTCGACGTCGATGCCGCGGGCCGCGATGTCGGTGGCCACCAGCACGCGGTACTTCCCCGACTTGAAGCCGTCGAGGGCGTCGGTTCGCTGGGCCTGCGAGCGGTTCCCGTGGATGCGACCCACGGCGATGCCGCGCTCGTCGAGGAACTCCCAGAGCCGGTTGGCCCGATGCTTCGTGCGCGTGAAGACCAGCGCTTCGCGCATGATGTTCCGATCGAGCAGGTGCAGCAGGAGCGAGGCCTTCAGGTCCTGCGCCACCGGGTACACGGCCTGCGTGATGCCGACCGCGGGCCGGGAGGTTCGCTCCAGGTTGAGCTGCGCCGGGCTGTGCAGCATCTCCTTCGCGAGGGCCACGATCGGCGCCGGCATGGTGGCGCTGAAGAAGAGCGTCTGGCGCTTCTTCGGGACGTGGCTGAGCACCTTCCGGATGTCGGGGAGGAACCCCAGGTCGAGCATCCGGTCGGCCTCGTCGAGCACGAGGTACTGGACGTGATCGAGTCTCCCATACGGCTGCTTGAGATGGTCCAGGAGGCGGCCAGGCGTGGCGACGATCACGTCGACCCCGCTCCGGAACGCGTGCTCCTGCGGCTGCATCCCGACGCCGCCGAAGATCGCCGCGGCGGTGATGGGGGTGTGCACGGCCAGCTCGTTGAGTTCCTGCAGCACCTGGGCAGCCAGTTCGCGCGTCGGCGTGATGACGAGCGCGCGCGTCGTGCCCCGCTTCGCGGTCATGAGCCGGTGCAGGATGGGGAGCAGGAAGGCGGCGGTCTTGCCGCTCCCGGTCATGGCGCAGGCGAGGACGTCGCGGCCTTCGAGGGCCGGCGGAATGGCGTCGGCCTGTATGGGGGTCGGTTTGACGAACCCGAGCTCCCTGATGCCGCGGAGGAGGTCGGGGTGGAGCGGGAGGGATCCGAAGGGCACGGGTCTCCTGGTCAGGGCTGCGTCGCAATCCGCTGGCAGCGCGCCAGCCTGAGCGTATGTTATCGGGCACGCATCACCTCCGCGTCCCGGAACGGTCGTTCCGGTGGTCGTGATCGGGAGTGTCGTGGCTGCCGAGCAACTTGACGCGTCCATTTATCATGATAAAGTAAAGTTGTGTTTCAGCGTGCACTTTCCCTGCCTGCGCGTCCCCGGGACAGCTTCTTCCTGTGGGGCCCACGCCAGGTCGGGAAGAGCAGCCTGCTCGCCGCGGCCTATCCGGCGGCACGTCGGATCGACCTGCTCCTGACCGAGGAGTACATCCGCTACCTCGAGCGTCCCGGCCTGCTCCGTGAAGAGCTGGGTGACGCGCCGCGCGGAACCCTGACCGTGATAGACGAGGTGCAGAAAGTCCCGGCGCTGCTTGACGAGGTGCACTGGCTCATCGAGAACCGACGCCTCGTCTTTGCGCTCTGCGGTTCCAGCGCGCGCAAGGTCCGTCGCGGCCACGCCAACCTCCTCGGCGGACGGGCCGAGCGGTACGAGGTGTTCGGCCTGGTGTCCCACGAAGTGGGCACGAAGTTCGATCTCGTGCGCATGGCCAATCACGGGACGCTACCGCGACACTACCTCGCCGACCAGCCCGGGCGCCTCGTGCGTGCCTACGTCGACGACTACCTCAAGGAGGAGGTCGCGGCCGAGTCGCTGGTGCGGAACCTGCCATCGTTCGCTGGTTTCCTGCGCGCGGCGGCTATTGGAGATACGGAGCTGGTCAACTACACGAACATCGCCCGCGCGTGCGCGGTCTCCTCGCCTTCCGTGAAGGAGTACTATCAGATTCTGGTCGACACGTTGCTCGGGCGGTTCCTGCCAGCCTTCACGAGACGGCCGAAGCGACGGGTGATTCAGGCTCCGAAGTTCTACTTTGCGGATGTCGGCGTGGTGAATCACCTCGCCCAGCGAGGCAGCCTGGCACCCGGAGGCGAGTTGTTCGGCAAGGCGCTGGAAAGCCTTGTGCACCACGAACTCTGTGCGTACCGCGAGTACCGTGATCGTCAGTGGGACCTGAGCTATTGGAGGCTGGCCAGCGGCATCGAGGTGGACTTCGTCGTCGGCAATGCGGACGTCGCCATCGAGGTGAAGTCGACGAGCCGGGTCGGCACCCATCACCTCACGGGACTGGAGGCAATCCGTGAGGATCATGCGCGCGTTCGCCGGCGCATCCTGGTGAGTCTCGAGACCAGGCGCCGGGTGACGAAGGATGGCATCGAGATCCTGCCCGTCGTGCAGTTCCTCAATGACCTCTGGAGGGGTGACATTGCGTGACGCACTCTGACCCGAGACTCGTTGCGGCCCTGGCCGCCCTGTCACGCGTGACGGAAAGCGGTTCATCCTCCCGGTATCGGCACAGGCGATGTCTCCGTTCACGATGCCTGTGGTCCTCAACCGGCCTGTCGTCGTGACCAGCCAGAGTCGCTGACGTGCCGCCTCGCCCCGTCCGATCGGATTCATCCGTCGGTCGCGACCGCATGAGCTCACCGTGTTTGCTGGCGCCGGACCTGCTGCACAGGCAACTTCCCGGATCGAAATGAACCTCCGCGACCAGCTGCAGCAGACCCTGGGCAATGCCTACACCCTCGAGCGCGAACTCGGCGGGGGCGGGATGTCCCGCGTCTTCCTTGCCGAGGACCGGACGCTCGGCCGCAAGGTCGTGGCGAAGGTGCTGCCGCCAGAACTGACTGCGGGCGTCAACGTCGAGCGGTTCAATCGCGAGATCCTGCTTGCCGCCAAGTTGCAGCACCCGCACATCGTGCCGGTGCACAGCGCCGGAGAGATGGACGGCCTGCTGTGGTTCACGATGCCTTTTGTGGAGGGCGAGTCGCTCCGGGCGCGACTGGGGCGCGGCGCCATTGGCATCACCGAGTCAGTGAGCCTGCTCCGCGACGTTGCCAAGGCGCTCGCCTACGCGCACGAGCGCGGGATGCGGGAGTACTTCTTCGCGGCTGCGCTGCGCCGGCTGGGCGAGTTGGACGAATCGAAGGGGAATCGGGCGAGGGCGCTGGAGTACTACGGCCGGTTCGTGGATCTCTGGAAGGATGCCGATCCGGAGTTCCAGGGGCTGGTGGCGGACATCAGGAAGCACATGGCACAGCTGGCGGGAGAGCCGCCGCGCCCGTAGGACGGGGGACAGGGCACGGCGCGCCGGAGGGTCAGCGCGCTTCGAGCGCCAGGCGTCGCGGGGCAAGGGATCCCGATTCCTGACCGCTGCCTTCCCGGCCCATGACGTCAGAAGGACCCAACCGACCGGCGCCTGCCGTTGCCGCGGTGAAGGGTCGCCCTACATTCCTGAGGACGTTCGTCGAACCAGGGACCCCACATGCGACCCATCCGCTCCGTGTTCGCGCACTCGCTCGCGGTATCCGCCTTGATGCCCGGCCTCCTCCTTGCGCAGGGGAACTCGACCCAGGCGCCACAGGCCGGGAGCGGTCCACGCCCCATCGCCCTCGCCGACATCAAGGCCTGGAACTACGTCCGCCAGACCGCGTTGTCGAACGACGGCAAGTGGTTCGCCTACGTCGTCAGCCCGAACGAGGCAAACGCGACGCTGATCGTGCGGGGCACCGCGCAGGGCGCGAGCGAAGCGCGGATCCCGGTTGGCGAGAACGGCGGCTCGATCGCCTTCTCCGGTGACTCGCGCTGGCTCGGCTACATCGTGGCCCCGCCGCGCGTGGACTCCGCGGCGGCGCGAGGGCGCGGAGCCGGGCGCGG
>JABWBJ010000237.1 GCA_013360595.1 Gemmatimonadaceae bacterium
GTGGAGGGCGTCGGCGACGGCCTTCCCCTGCGGGTCGAGCACGCCCTTGCGGGGCACGATGTGAACGGCGACGCGGTAGCGGGTCATGCCCGTGGTTCCTCGTGTGATGATGCGTCCGGTCCGCCAGGGCGTCCGTGCCGGCGGCGGCGACGGCGGCGGTGTATCCCGTCGCCGCTGATGGCGGCCGCGCCGCCCTGGCCCGGCGGTTCGCCAACATCGTACGGCAGCGTGCGGTCCAGGAATCCGACGAAGACCGTTCGGGCCAGGCCCCATGTCACGTACGCCACGGCTGCCGGGAAGAAGAACGTCCAGGGAAGAAAAATGAGACCAGCGAGGGTGCCGAGGACCACCAGCGATCCCACGATCTCGCGCAGTGAACGATAGCCAATCGTCGGAACGGCCGCGTACCGGACATTGCTGATCATCAGGAAGGACAGGCCGACCATGATCCAGCGCAGCATCACGGTCCAGGGGAGGTCGACCAGCAGCGGATGCTGGTAGAGGTCCGACTCCCGGAACCAGTAGTACGTGGCCAGGGTGAGCCCCGCGGCCGGGCTCGGCAGCCCGTTGAAATGCGTCTTGGCGCGGCCGGCCTGCTCGACGTTGAACCGCGCGAGCCGGATCACGGCGCACATCGTGAAGAAGAAGCAGAAGATCCACTCCCAGCCGTGCTGGTTGAAGACCGCGAAGAACATCAGCAGGGCGGGGGCGAGCCCGAACGAGATCGCGTCCACCAGCGAGTCGAGCTCGGCCCCGAAGCGGCTCCCCGACTGCGTGGCCCGCGCAACGCGGCCGTCGAGGGCGTCGGCGACGGCGCCCAGCACGATGAGCGTGCTGGCCTGGCTGTAGTTCCCGCGGCTGGCCGACACGATCGCGAAGATGCCCAGGAACAGGTTCAGCAGCGTGAAGCCGTTCGGAAGCAGCACGATCGGCCGCAGAGGGCGGGGAGGGGGGACGGAGTCGCTCATCGGCCGGCGAGCCTCGCGATGACCGACACGCCGGCCAGCGTCGTCTGGCCCACGCGCACCTCCGGCACCGCCGTCGGGGGCAGAAACACGTCCACGCGCGACCCGAACCGGATGATCCCCATCCGCTCGCCCTGGTCGACCTCGTCGCCCTCACGGCTGTAGGTCACGATCCGGCGCGCCACCAGCCCCGCGATCTGCCTGACGAGAACGCGCGTGCCGCCGGACTCGATCCCCACCGACATCTGTTCGTTCTCCAGGCTCGACTTGTCGGTGGCCGCGTTCAGGAACTTGCCGGGATTGTAATGCACGAAGCGGACCGTCCCCGAAACGGGGTACCGGTTCACATGGACGTTGAAGACGTTCATGAAGATGGAGATCCGGAGGGCCTTGCCGTGCAGGAAGGCCGGCTCGTCCACCTCCGTGATCATCACGATCCGGCCGTCGGCCGGGGCGATGACCAGGCCCCCGCCGCGTTGCCCCGTGCGCTCGGGATCGCGGAAGAAGTACACCACCCACGCCGCCAGCACCACGCAGACGAACGCGAGCAACCAGAGCGGCCACGACCGCCAGACAGCGGCCGCCAGCAGCGCTCCGGCCGCGAGCAGCGCGCCGATGCCGATGAAGAGGAGTCCTTCGCGCGCGACGCTCATGCGAGGCGATCCAGGTCGAGCGCCGCGCCGGTGATCCGGCGGTAGGCGTCGAGGTACCGCTCGCTGGTCGCGGCGACCACCTCCCGCGGCAGCCGTGGCGGCGGCGGATCGCCGTCCCAGCGGCCGAGCTTCCGCTCGCCGTCCAGGTAGTCGCGCAATGGCTGCTTGTCGAAGCTCGGCTGTGCATGCCCGGGTTCGTACCGGTCGGCGGGCCAGAAGCGGGAACTGTCGGGCGTCAGCACTTCGTCCACGAGCAGAATCTCTCCGTTGCGGTGCCCGAACTCGAACTTGGTGTCGGCGACGATGATGCCGCGCGGCTCGGTGCGGCGGTTGGCGAAGGCGAACACCTCGAGCGAGAGCCGCTCCAGGCGGCCCGCCACGTCGGCCCCCACGATCGCCGCCATCCGGTCGCGCGTGATGTTCTCGTCGTGTCCGGTCTCGGCCTTCGTCGCCGGACTGAACAGCGGCGCCGGGAGGCGGTCGCTCTCGCGCAGTCCTTTCGGCATGGGCTCCCCGGCGAGCGTCCCGGATGCCCTGTACTCCTTCCACGCCGAACCGGCGATGTACCCGCGCACCACGCACTCCACGGGGAACACCTCGGCGCGCCGGCAGAGCATCGCGCGCCCGGCGAGCAGGGCACGGGTTTCCGCCAGCGCCGGGACCTGGTCGATGATCTCGCCGGCGTCGGCCGAGAGCATGTGGTGCGGCACGATGGGTTCCAGCTGGCGGAGCCACCACGCCGACAGCTGCGTGAGCACGGCGCCCTTGTGCGGGACCGTTTCGCGCATTACCACGTCGAACGCCGACACGCGATCGGTGGCCACGACCAGGAGCCGGTCGGCATCGACCTCGTAGACGTCGCGGACCTTGCCGCGCCGCCAGAGCCTGAGCGGAAGTTCGGTGTACGCGACGGTGCTCATACGCGGATCGCCTCGGTCTCGACCGTTGCGCCGCTTGCCGACAGGATCGGATCGACGACATCGGACAGGAACTCATCCACCTGTTCGCTGGCGCGGCCCACGAAGCGGGCCGGATCGGTGACCGACCGCGGATCGACGGCGCGAGGGAACGCCGGATCGGCGGCCAGACGGTCGAGGAGGTCGTTGCCGGCGCCATCGTTCTTCATGGCCGCCGCGGTGGCCACGCTGTGGCGGCGGATCACCTCGTGGATTTCCTGGCGGTCCGCGCCCGCTTCCACCGCACGAACGATCAGCTGCTCGGTCGCCATGAAGGGCAGTTCCTCCCTGATCCGGCGGCTGATCTGTGCGCCGTGCACTTCCAGCCCGCGTGCCACGTTGTCCATGAGGAGCAGGATGGCGTCGGTGGCCAGGAACGCCTCCGGAATGACCAGGCGCCGGTTGGCGCTGTCGTCCAGGGTGCGTTCGAAGTACTGCACGGCGTGCGTCTGATTGGCGTTCCCCTCGATGGACGCGACGTACCGCGCCAGCGACGCGATGCGTTCGCACCGCATGGGGTTCTGCTTGTAGGCCATGGCCGACGAGCCGACCTGCCCGCTCTCGAACGGTTCGCTCATTTCGCCGAAGGACTGCAGCATGCGCACGTCGCTGCTGAACTTGGCCGCCGAGGCGGCGATCCCGCTCACGACGCCGAGAATCTGCGCGTCGAGCTTGCGCGTGTAGGTCTGGCCGGTCACGGGCATCGCGCGCTCGAAGCCCATCGCCGCGCAGACCTGCGCTTCGAGGGCGCGCACCTTCGCGTGATCGCCGCCGAACAGCTCCAGGAACGACGCCTGGGTGCCGGTGGTGCCCTTGACGCCGCGGAGCGGGAGGGCGGCGCGCCGCGCGTCGAGATCGGCCAGGTCGAGCACGAGATCCTGCATCCAGAGCGTGGCGCGCTTGCCCACCGTGGTGAGCTGCGCCGGCTGCAGGTGCGTGTAGCCGAGCGTCGGCTCGTTCCGCCAGCGCCGCGCAAACGCCGCCAGGGCCGTGAGCACGGCGATGACGCGCCCGCGCAGGAGCGCGAGCCCCTCGCGCATGAGGACGAGGTCGGCGTTGTCGGTGACGTACGCGCTGGTGGCGCCGAGGTGGATGAAGGGCCGGGCGGCGGGCGCGGCGTCACCGAAGGCATGGATGTGGGCCATGACGTCGTGGCGGAACTCCTTCTCGTACCGCGCCACGGCCTCGTAGTCGATGTCGTCGAGGTGCCGGCGCATCTGGTCCAGCGCCTCGTCCGGGATGGGCACGCCCAGCGCGCGCTCTCCCTCCGCGAGGGCCAGCCAGAGGCGCCGCCAGAGGCCGTAGCGCCGGTCCGGCGACCAGAGCGCGAGCATCGCTCGCGAGGCGTACCGCTCGCCGAGGGGGGACGTCCAGCGGTCGCGCGTGGTCATCGGATGTAGAAGTCGGTGTAGTACCGCGCGCCCCGGCGCTCGAAGACCATGCGGTTGGGGGAGCGCGAGCTGGCCTGTTCGATGGCGCGCGCGGCATCCTGCGCGGTGCGGACCGTGACGTTGTTGATGCGGAGGATCACGTCGCCCTCGGTGAGCCCGATGTTGTCGCGGACCATGTCGCTCACGCGGGTCACGTAGGCGCCCTGTTCGCTCTGCACGCCGCGCTCGGCCCGCAAGGCCGGGGTGAGCGTGGTCAACTCGATCTCGCGCAGGACGGTGACCTTGGGCGCGCTGACTTCGGGCCGGTCGGCGACCGTGACCGTCACCGGGATCTCGCGGCCGCCGCGGCGGATGACCAGCGGCACGCGGTCGCCGACGCGGAACGAGAGGCGTTGGCCGGGATCTACTCGGTAGGCGACGAGCTGTGGCGTTCTCAGCTGCGGCACTTCTCGACGTGGGACTGCAACATGGGATTGGGCTTTCCCCAAGATGCGGTTGCCCCCTCGTCGAACATCGACGGCGCGCGGCGGTCCCGCTGCACCAGCGAAGCTTCCGGGTCACGCATCGAGTGTGAGGAGCAGGTTCTTGCACAGGACGTGGCGCTCGTAGGAAGCGGGATCGGGCTTCATTACCGCTCGGACACCCAAGTCGGACGACAGCCGAGCAGGACGCTGGTCATCCCGCTGCGCGGCTCC
>JABWBJ010000238.1 GCA_013360595.1 Gemmatimonadaceae bacterium
GAGGACCGACCCCGCTGACCGCGGTTCAGCCGGCGATCCCCTGAACGGGCGTGCCGGCGGATGGCCGGCGGATCACGCGAATGGGGAGGCGGAGGGTGAACGTGGTGCCCGCGCCGACCCGGCTCTCCACCTCGATGGAGCCGTTGTGGGCGGTGACGATGCTCTTGGCGATCGCGAGCCCGAGGCCGGCGCCGCGCAGCGCGAGCGGCGCCTGGGTGTCGGCCTGGTAGAACTTCTCGAAGATGTGCGGCAGCTGTTCGCGCGGGATCCCGGCGCCGGTGTCGCTCACCTGCATGCGCACCTGGTCGCCCTCCCGGCCGACCGTCAGCGAGACGCGCCCTCCCTTGTTCGTGAACTTGAAGGCGTTCGAGAGGAGATTCCCCAGCACCTCGTTGATGCGCACGGGGTCCCAGATCACCTCGTGCGGGATGTCGCGATCGCTCTTCACGTCGAACTGGATCTCGCGCTGGAGCGCGAGGACCCGGAAGGCCCGCTCCAGGTCGTCGAGGAACTCGGACAGCACGACCGGCCGCGTGTCGAGCTTGCCGCCCCCGGCGTCGAACCGGCTGACATCGAGCAGCTGGCGAATGAGGCGGGACAGCTGCTGCGTCTGCGAGACGAGCGTGGCGGCGATCTCGCGCTGCCGGTCCGTCAACTCGCCGTACACGTTCTCCTGGAGCAGTTGCAGGTACCCCAGCATGACATTCACCGGGGTCTTGAGCTCGTGCGTGGCCACCGACACGAACTCGGCCTTGAGTCGATCGAGTTCCTCGAGCTGGGCGGCCATGGACCGGAAGCTTTCGGCGAGGCGGCCGAACTCGTCGCCGCGGTCACCGCTGATGGCCAGCGGCCGGCGGAAGTGTCCTTCGGCCACGGCGCGCATGCCGGCGTCGAGCTCGCGCAGCGGGGCGCTGATGGAGCGCGTGAGCCAGATCGCGATCCCGAAGGCGAGGAGGATCGCGATCCCCAGGGCGCCAATGGCGAGGACGGCCGCCTCTTCGGTGCGGGCGGCGAATCCGTCGACCCGTTCGGCGGTGCGCTGCTCCATTGCCTGGCCGATGTTCTCCAGCACGCGGTCGATGGTGAGCAGCGCCGGGGAGATGAGGAGGTCCACCACCGAGTCCCGCGCCGTGTAGCGGCTGGCGCGCGCGAAGGCGAAGGCCCGGGGGGCCTGGTCGCCGATGCGTGAGATGGCGGTCCGGAGCTGTCCGACGGACGCGAGGTCGGTGAGCCGCGCCAGCGTGTCGGTCTGGCGCGAGAGGTTCTGCAGCTGGTCGAGATACTGGGCGCGGGCGGTGTCGGTCGGGAAGACGGAGATGTAGGTGGTGCCCTGGAGGAGGTCGTCGTGCACGGCCCGCATGCGGCCGAGCAGGAGCGTGGCCGCGTACTCGCGGTCGCGGAGGCTCGTGGTGTCGGCCTGGAAGCGCTGGAGGGCCCGCAGGGACAGCACCAGGGGCGCGACGAGCACGATCGCGATTGCGAGAATGCCGAGGTTCAGGCGGGATTGCAGAGTCATCAGTTCGGCTGGTTGCTGATTGCTTCCTGCTGGTGCTGCCGCTGCTTGCTGGTGCTGGGGGTTGGAGCTGGGGCTGGGGCTGGTGCTGGTGCTGGGGCTGGGGCTGGTGCTGGTGCTGGGGCTTGGGCTGGTGCTGGTGCTGGGTTCCGACCTCGCTTGAAGCCATGCCGCGTTCGCATACCACAGCTGCTATCTGCTATCTGCTATCTGCAAACTCCATCCCGTGTTTCCAATCCCGTCTCCTTCCGACATCCTCTCCCTTATACTTGTCCCCTGTGCCTACCTCCACCATTTCCGGGCTCTCCGGCATGGCCGGCGCCCAGGCGACCGTTCGCGGATGGGTTGTCCACCTCCGCTCCTCGGGCAAGATCGCCTTCATCGTCATGCGCGACGGGACAGGACTGCTCCAGGTGGTCCTTGTCAAGTCGCAGGT
Organism: Gemmatimonadaceae bacterium; assembly: GCA_013360595.1. Classification (GTDB taxonomy): domain Bacteria; phylum Gemmatimonadota; class Gemmatimonadetes; order Gemmatimonadales; family Gemmatimonadaceae; genus JABWBJ01. The sequence continues at coordinate 1,950 of JABWBJ010000238.1, forward strand.
TTCGCCGGAAACCTGGGAACGCTTCTCCCAACTGACGCTGGAGACCTGTCTCTCGGTAACAGGAGAGGTTCGCTCGGAGCCCCGCGCGCCGGGCGGGTTCGAGCTGGGCCTGCGCGATCTCGAGGTCCTGGGATCGAGTCCCATCGACTACCCCATCCAGCCGAAGGAACATGGGATCGACTTCCTGCTCGATCACCGGCACCTCTGGCTTCGCAGTCCGCGGCAGGTGGCCATCCTGCGCATCCGGCATGAGATCGCGCAGGCGATCCACGACTTCTTCTACGCGCGCGGGTTCGTCCATATCGACACGCCGATCCTGACGGCGGCCATCGGGGAGCGGAGCGGACTGTTCCAGACCGAGTACTTCGACGAGGGGGTCGCCTACCTGGCGCAGACCGGCCAGCTCTACGGCGAAGCGGCGGCGGCGGCCCTCGGGTGCATCTACACCTTCGGCCCCACCTTCCGCGCCGAAAAGTCGAAGACGCGGCGCCACCTGACCGAGTTCTGGATGATCGAACCGGAGATGGCGTTCTACGACACGCACGACAGCATGCGGCTGCAGGAAGACATGCTCGCGCACATCGTGCGGCGCGTCCTCGAACGGCGCCGCCCGGAGCTGCAGGTCCTCGAACGCGACGTCGCGGCCCTCGAACGCGTGCGAACGCCGTTCCCGCGCATCGAGTACAGCGACGCGGTTTCGATCCTGCAGACGAAGGGAAGCGCGATCCAGTGGGGAGAGGACCTGGGCGCGGAGGACGAAAGCCTCCTCGTCGAGGGCCACGAGACGCCGGTCTTCGTCTGCAACTATCCGAAGCAGGCGAAGGCTTTCTACATGAAGGAGAATCCGGCCGACCCGCGCACCGTGCTGTGCGACGACTGCCTGGCGCCGGAGGGCTACGGCGAGATCATCGGCGGATCCCAGCGCGAGGACGACCACGACAAGCTCGTGGAGCGGATTCGCGAGGAAGGCCTGCCGCTGGACGCCTATGGCTGGTACCTCGACCTGCGCAAGTACGGCACCTTCGTGCACTCGGGGTACGGGCTCGGCCTCGAGCGGACGGTGGCCTGGATCTGCGGCACGCCGCACATCCGCGAGTGCGCGGCCTTCCCCAGGATGATGCACCGGCTCAGGCCGTGAGGGGGGGGCAGCGTGCGGGGCGCAGCGTGCGGCGGGCCAACGGCCGTATCGGCGTGTGACACTCCGGAGGACTGATTGTCGATCGCGGCATCCTTCATCGAGCGCTCGCGGTACTATCTGTGCCGCGAGTATCCCACCAAGATTCGCGCGGCCGTGGACGCCATGCCGGCGGACCGGCTCTGGTGGCGACCTAACGAGCACTCGAACAGCGTCGGCAACCTGCTGCTGCACCTGTCCGGCAACGTCCGGCAGTGGATCGTGGCCGGCGTGGGCGGGCAGCCGGACGTCCGGCGGCGCAACATGGAGTTCGCCGCGCGCGGCGGGGCGAGCGCGTCGGGCATGCTCGACGGCCTCGATGCCACGCTTCGCGACGCGGACCAGGTGCTGCGCGCGCTGCTGCCGAGCGAACTGCTCGAGCGGCGGTCGATCCAGGGCCGCGATACGAGCGTCCTCGAGGCCGTCTACCACGTCGTCGAGCACTTCGCCGGCCACACGGGACAGATCATCTGGATCGCCAAGCTCGCGGCCCCGGGGGCAGTAAGGTTCTACGAGGACGGCGACGGGACGGCCGTGCCCCTGTTCCTCGCGCCCGGCGAAATGGAGATGGGGTGAGGCGGGCGAGTTGGGAGTTGAGAGTTGAGTTGAGAGTTGAGAGTTGAGAGTTGGCGCCAAGCAACCTCAACTCACAACTCTCAACTCTCAACTCTCAACTCTCTTCACTTCCTCCCACAGCCGGTCGAGCTGCTCCAGTCCGGCGGCCGCCACGTCGATGCCGCGGCCGGCCGCCAGGCGCTCGACGCCTTCCCACCGCCTCACGAACTTCGCGTTCGCCCTGTCCAGCGCCAGCGACGCGTGGACGCCGGACTTCCGGCACAGGTTGACGACCGCGAACAGCAGGTCGCCGATCTCGTGCGCGGTCTCGGGCGTCGCGTCGCCGGAGGTGAGCGAGCGTTCGATCTCGTCGGTCTCCTCGCGGATCTTGCCGAACGGCCCGGACACGGACGGCCAGTCGAAGCCGACGGCCGCGGCCTTCTCCTGGAGCCGGTAGGCGGCCACGAGCGCCGGCAGCCCCTTGGGCTGGTCCCCGAGCAGCGAGGCGGGCCGGTCCGCCTTCGACTTCTCGGCCTTCTTGATCTCCTGCCACTGCTTGTACGCGGCCTCGCCGTCCGCGACCGCGGCGCCGCCGTAGACGTGCGGGTGGCGGCGGACCAGCTTGTCCGCGGCGCGCTCGAACGCCTCGGCCACGCCGATGCCGCGCTGCTCGCCGAGCAGCTCGAGGCAGAACAGCACGAGGAACCCGAGGTCACCCAGCTCCTCGGCCGCGTGGTCGGCGTCGCCGGAGGCGATCGCCTCGACGGATTCGACCGCCTCCTCGGTGAGGTACGGCGTCATGGTCTCGAGCGTCTGCTCGCGGTCCCACGGGCAGCCGTTGGGGCCGAGCAGCGTGCGCATGATGCCGACGAGGCGCTCGAAGGGGTGGTCGCTCAAGGGG
>JABWBJ010000239.1 GCA_013360595.1 Gemmatimonadaceae bacterium
GATCGCTTGTGGCTCGTCTATCACGGGCGTGCGCGCCAGTATGACGGCGACCTCGAAGACTATCGCAAGCTGGTCGCGGCGGCGGATCGGCCTGCTCTTCCGGTCGTTTTCCGGGCCCGAGGACGCCACGCACTATCGGCTGGCGCAGGAGGTGCTGCGCGGTGAACACGCATGGCTGGAGGAGGGGATCGTGGCGTCACCTTCGTCGCGCGGGGCGCCGCGGGACCCAGGAGCGTAGCGCGCAGAGCGCGGAGCGCACGCCGCGACAGGCGAACGACGCCGGAAGTCCTCGGATCACGGTGAGTTGTTGCAGCTCCCTGCCCGGCACGGGGCGTGGTTGCGGGCAGTGGCGACGAGCTTCCGACGACCTTCCGACGGCATTCCGACGCCATCATCCGACCTTCGCTGCTCCTTGATCCTCCGGGGGGGCTTGTGAGGGCTGGATGGGCCGCGTGTGTCGCGGTCTCGGTAGTCGGGTCAGTGATCATCCCTGCCGCGCACGCGCAACCGTCCGTCGTGACCGGGCGCGTCACCTCGGAGCAAGGCGCGGGCATCGGACACGCCACCGTGTTCATCGCGGCGCTCCAGGTCACGGCCCGGACCGACGAGCAGGGACACTACCGAATGGTGGTCCCGGCAGCGGCGGTCACGACCGTGCCACGGTTGCTGCAGGCGCGCGCGATCGGTTTCCGGCCCGCGAGCCGGGAGGTCGATCTTGCTCGCGGCCCGTGGATCCAGAACTTCGTGCTCTCCGGGGATCCCAACCGGCTCCAGGAGATTGTCGTGGTCGGCGCGGTCACCGCGACCCCGAGGCGGTTGCTCCCGTTCGCTGTCACGACCCTGCACGCCTCGGACATGCCGGTGCTGGCGACGAATCCCCTGAGCCAGTTGCAGGGTCGCCTGCCGGGCTCGCAGATCGTGCAGCCGAGCGGTCGTCCCGGCGCGCCACCGGCGGTGCTCCTGCGCGGCCCGAAATCGCTGGACGCAAGCGGACGCTCGCAGGGACCGCTGGTCATCGTGGATGGCGCGATCGTGAACGGCGGGCTCCAGGAGATCAACGCCGCTGACATCGAGACGTTCGAAGTTGTTCGCGGCGCGGCCGCCGCGTCGAAGTACGGGTCCCGGGCCGGTGCCGGCGTCATCGAGATCACGACACGGTCGGCGGGCGACCAACGGGGGGGCGTGACCGTCAGGTCGGAGTTCGGTTTCCGCAACACGCCATCCGGGAACGCAACGGCGACGCGCCACTTCCTGCTGATGAACGAGACTGAGCAACGCTTCTGCATTGCGGTCGCGGGTCTCCCGTCATGTTCGCGCACGGTTGACTTCCAGGACGAGGTGCGACGCATCAATGACGTGCCGGACGCGGTGGCGCTCGCTCCCTACCAGTTCATCCGCGATTTCGGGTCATTGTCCGGGGGAACCGCTCCGACGTCTGGCGAGCTGAAGGGCGTGTTCCAGGTGAACCGATGGCCGGTGTCGTGGAATCCCGCCGCCCAGATCTTCACGGATGGCCGGCACGCGAGCCTGTCCGCGGATATCACGTCGGAACCGGGAGGCACGACGTACTTCGGCAGCCTGTCGTCCCTCGTTGAGGAGGGAGCCGTGCGATTCCTCCGCGGCTACCGCCGCGAGACGGCTCGACTGAACGCGGACCACGTGACCGCGCTGGGGCCGGTGATCTCCGGCCGTGTGCTGGTGGCGCGAGCCACGCAGTATCCGGCGTGGGGCGAGGGGCCAAGCCGTACCGGCGAGTTCGGGATCGAGAGCGAGAATTTCCTCCTGGCGACCCGCACCCTACCGGGTACGAATCTGCTCGCCCGCGACCGGTGGAGGCGGCTGTACATCCGGACGAATCCCCTCGCACAAGGGCGCCCGAACTACAACCCGCTGTACGATTTCGAGAACGTCCACGGCGACAACGCCATCGACCGGTCCGTGGTGTCGCTGCAACTGCGGCACGCGTTGGCGCCATGGCTGCGGTTCGAGGCCACCGGCAGCGGCGACCGGCGTGACGTCGCGGCGGAGCTGTTCCGGGACCGCGGGTATCGAACCACCATCGAGAACGCCACGTTCTGGTGGGGTGACGGGATGATCGACCAGCGCACGTCGCAGGACGCGTCCTGGAACCTGGCGGCCGGCGCGGAGATGACATTCTCGTCAGGCAGCGACTGGCGGGTGACCGCGACCGCCCGTTCGGTTCACGAGTGGCAGGACGTCCGGGCCTCGCGCGGCTACGGCGAAGTCATGAGCGTGGCCGGGGTGCGCAGCCTCGCCAATGCCAGCGCCAACATTGCCGTCGCATCAGAGCGGCAGTCGTATCGCGCGATCGGGATGCTGGCGGGGGCCCAGGTGGAATGGCGCGACCGGTACCTGGTCGACGCCCTCTGGCGATACGACGGGAGTTCCCTGTTCGGGCCCTCGGAGCGGTGGCACCCGTACGCCCGCGGGTCGCTTGCCTGGCGGATCTCCGATGAGGGCTTCTGGCCCTGGCGCGACGCGATCAATGACGTGAAGCTGCGCCTCTCCGTCGGCACGGCCGGGGCCCGACCGGCCTTTGCCGCGCAGTACGAGACGTTGGCGAGTGTTCGCGGCGTGGTGCAGGCCCGGACGCTCGGGAACGAGCGGCTGAAGCCGGAGACCACGCGCGAGACGGAGGTCGGCGTCGACGCGGAGCTGCTCCGGCGCGTCGGCGTATCGGCGACGTACGCAAAGGACATCACGTCGGACCAGATCCTGCCCGTCCCGACACCCGCGGCTACCGGATACCCGGCGCAGTGGATCAACGCCGGGACGATCACGGGCTCGACATGGGAAGTCTCCGTGCGCGTCCCGATCGTCGAGCGACCCTCATTCACCTGGACCGCCCAGGTGTCCTGGGATCGCCATCGGTCCCGGATCACGGCGCTCGGGCGCGACCCGTTCTTCCTGACCATCACGTCCCGCGGCACGGGCGCGAACGGCACGCGCCTCTACTATGCGGCGGGCGAGGAGGTCGGGACGATCTGGGGATGGCAGTACGTGACCGACTGCGGCCAGCTGCCGGCTCCGTTCGCCGGCCAGTGCGGCCGGGGGCGGGAGTGGCAGATCAATGACCAGGGATACGTGGTCTGGGTTGGCGCGGGATACCAACCGGACCAGGGGATCACGCACAACCTGTGGCAGGCGGTGCGACCGGCATGCGTGCGAGGGGCCACGGTGCTGAGCGCGATCGGGGAAGTGAACTGCAGCGGGCAGGCCGGCACCGTCCACTCACCGTGGGGCGTGCCCGCGCACTGGGGAATGCCGACGGTGATGCGCGATTCCACCGGGCGGGCGCTGATGCGGCGATTGGGCAACAGCATGCCTGCCTTCCGGGTGTCGGTCTCGCTCGCGGTGCAGTGGCGACGCATCTCCGGTCACGTGCTGCTCGATGTCGCACGCGGCAATCGGGTGTTCAACATGGAGCGACAATGGTCGTTGCTCGACTTCCGTGGACGCGAAGTGGACCAGGATGGCCGGACGGTGGCCTCGGCGAAGCCCATCGGGTACTACTGGCGGGCGTCGCAGCCGGAAGCCGGGGGCGTCGGCGGACTCTACGGCACGCTGGTCCCCACAAACCACACGGTGGAGGATGGGTCATATGCGAAGCTTCGCGAGCTGAGTCTCTCGCTTGACGTGGGACGCGTTGGCAGGCTGGGCCGGTGGAGCATCGTCCTGGCGGGCCGGAACGTGCACACGTGGACCCGGTACCGGGGACGGGATCCTGAGGTCGGCGTGGGAGGTGGACCGCCCAACTCGGCGGCGCTGGTCGGGGCCTCGGTTGGCCAGTACCCGCCCACCCGCGCCTTCACCGTTTCGGTTGGGAGCCGGTTCTGATGCGCGCCTCGTCGGGTCTGTGGCTGGCGGGTCCGCTGCTGGCAGCCGCGGCATGCCGACTCGAGGTCACGAACTACAATGCGGCGGACATCGAGCGCGTCTTCTCGGATCCCGAGGCGATCGAGACGACGATTTCGAGCGGCTTCCAGTCCTGCCACAACGTGGCCGCCGGGTCGCAGTACGTCATCGAACTCCTCGCCGCCGCCTTTGAGGGCGACACCTCGCGTATCCCGCGGCTGCCGGTGAACGCCACGGACGGCACGGAGGCATACCGTCGATTCGCCATGGGCGGACGGCTGGCCGCGCGGGCCCTCGACGCGCTGAATCGGATGGTCGCGCGCGGTGGAACGTTAGGCGCAGCCGGGCGGACGGTTCGGGCGCGCGCCTTCGCATACTTCGCCATCGGGTGCCACCAGGGATGGCTCGCGATGCTCTTCGACTCGGCGGCGGTCGTGGTGCCGGGCCTTCCTGACCAGGAGATCCCGCCGCTGGCCGGGGCGTCGGAGGTCATGCTGGCCGCGCTGGAGATGCTCGACAGTGCGATCGTCGTCGCCTCGTTGCCGGCGGCCGTCGGCGCCGGGGGATTCCCGTTGCCGGCGTCGTGGGTGAGCCTGCCGGGCGGGGCCTCGCTCACGCGCGACGACTTCGTGCGCGTCGCCCGGTCATTCTGGGCCCGGTTTCGCGCCGGCGCGGCGC
>JABWBJ010000240.1 GCA_013360595.1 Gemmatimonadaceae bacterium
AAGGCGCCGGCCGGCACCGGTGCGTGCGGCGGCGCCGGCGCCACGGCCTTCGGGAGCGGCGGAGCCTGAATGACCGGCACCGAGTACGCGGCCGGGCGGGCCTTCCAGGTGCGGAAGATGTTCCAGGCGAACAGGACCGCCCCGACGATGTAGAGCGAGCCGCCGGCGACGCGCACCCAGTACATCGGGATGAGGCGGGCGACGGTCTCGACGAAGTCGGGGTAGGCCAGCCGGCCGGTCTCGTCGAAGGCGCGCCACATGAGGCCCTGCGTGACGCCCGCGCTGTAGATCGCGACGACGTAGAGGATGATGCCGAAGGAAGCGATCCAGAAGTGCGCTTCCGCCAGCTTCTTCGAGTAGAGCGGGGTCTGGAAGAGCCGCGGCGCCAGCCAGTAGATCATGCCGAACGTCAGGAATCCGTTCCAGCTCAGGGCGCCGGTGTGGACGTGGGCGACAATCCAGTCGGTGTAGTGGGCGAGCGCGTTGACGCTCTTCACGGAGAGCATCGGCCCCTCGAAGGTCGCCATGCCGTAGCCGGTGATGGCGACGACCATGAACTTGAGCACCGGATCGTCCACGACCTTGTGCCAGGCGCCCCGCAGCGTGAGGAGGCCATTGATCATGCCGCCCCAGGACGGCGCCCAGAGCATCACCGAGAACAGCATCCCCAGCGTCGAGGCCCACTCGGGCAGGGCCGTGTAGTGGAGGTGGTGCGGGCCGGCCCAGATGTACATGAACACCAGCGTCCAGAAGTGCACGATCGACAGGCGATAGCTGAAGACCGGCCCCTCGGCCGCCTTGGGCATGAAGTAGTACATCAGGCCCAGGAAGGGCGTGGTGAGGAAGAACGCGACCGCGTTGTGGCCGTACCACCATTGCATGAACGCGTCCTGCACGCCGGCGTACAGCGAGTAGCTCTTCAGGGGGCCGGCCGGCACCGCGAGGTTGTTGAAGATGTGCAGGATGGCGACCGTCACGATGCTGGCGATGTAGAACCAGATGGCGACGTAGATGTGACGCTCCCGGCGCCGCACCATCGTGCCGATCACGTTCACGGCGAAGATCACCCAGACGACGGCGATGGCGATGTCGATCGGCCATTCGAGCTCGGCGTACTCCTTGGCCTGCGTGAAGCCGAAGGGGAGCGTGAGCGCGGCGGCGACGATGATGCCCTGCCATCCCCAGAAATGCAGGCGGCTGAGCAGGTCCGAGAACATCCGGGCCTTGAGCAGCCGCTGCGTGGAGTAGTAGAGCCCGGTGAAGATCGCGTTCCCGGCGAACGCGAAGATCACCGCGTTGGTGTGGAGCGGCCGCAATCGGCCGAAGGAGAACCAGGAGGCCAGGTTGAAGGATGGCGCCGCCATCTGGATGGCGACGATCAGCCCCATCAGGAACCCGACGATCCCCCAGATGATCGTCGCCCAGAGGAACCTGCGGACGATGTCGTCGTCGTAGCTGAAGGCATCGAGCCGAACGCCGGCGCTGGCGGCGCCTGGGCTCCCGGAGTCGGACATGGGCATCCTCGTGAAGACCGTGACCGGTTGTGACGCGCCCGACAGGACGCGCTCCGCGTCAGGCCACGTGAATCCGGTTGGTCCACGCCGCCAGCGCGCGTGGGAACTCTCCGATCAGGCTGCGGAAAAGGACGTAGGGGACGCGAGGATTTCGGGTAGGGGAAGGCCCGACAGTCTGAGCGATGAGCGATGAGCGATCGGCGCGGATGGGCGATGAGCCATCAGCGATTAGGGATCATCGCTCCGTCTCCGGCAGCAGCACGAACCTCGCGTAGCGCGAGAGATCGAGGTATCGGCGTGCGGCGTCGCGGATCTGCTCGCTCGTCAGCTTCTCCACGAAATCCCGCGTCCACGTGGTGAGGCCGCGCGGGTCTTCGCCGTTCTCGATCCGGGCCGCGATGTTGCCGAGCCAGTAGCTGTTCTCCTTGAGCTGCACTTCCTGGGTGCGCAGCTGCTGCTCACGTACCTTCTGCAGCTCGTCGGGCGTGGCCCCGTTCCGCTTCACGGTGTCGATCACCGCCAGCACCGTCTGCCAGAGCTGGTCCGCCTTTTCCGGCGCGGAGCCGAAGCTCACCGTGAACTGGTACTCGGGGCGCGGATACTTGTTGAGGGCGCCGCCGGCCTGGACGGAATACGTGCCGCCCAGGGCCTCGCGCAGGTTCTCCAGGAGCTTCATCTCGATGAGGTCGCCGAGCGAACGCATGGCGTAGCGCGAGGCCGGGTCGAACGAGGTCTCGCCGGTGAAGAACACCACCGTCTGCGCCTTGGGTTCCACGCCCTTCCGCACGGTCTTCTCGATGACGCCCGACGGCGACCGCAGGCCGACGTCGCGCCAGGTCTCCCGCCGGCCCGTCGACGGCAGCGCGCCGATCCACTGCTCCACCAGCGGCTTCAGCGAATCGGGGTTGACCGCGCCGACGATGACGAAGGTGAAATCGGAGGCATCGGCGAACCGTTCGCGATAGATCTCGAAGGCCCGGCCGAAGCGGGCCGCCTGCAGCATCGCGGCGGTGAGCGGCCGGGCGCGCGGGTGATTCTGCTGCATGGTCAGCACGACCGTGTCCTGGAACACCTGGTCCGGATCCTTGTCGCGGTTGGCGAGCAGCGGCACGAACTGCGCCCGCAGCGCCTCGAATGCGGCCGAATCACGGCGCGGCTCCGTGGCCCGGAGGTAGACGAGCTGCAGCATCGTCTCCAGGTCACGCGGCGAGCCGCTGGCGTCGATGGTCTCGTTGAGCGCGGAGATCCCGAGGCTGACCCCGGCGCGCTTCCCGGCCAGTTTCTTCTGCAGCTCGATCGCGTCGAACCCCGCCACGCCGCCTCGGGACACGGCCAGCGACGCGAGCGATGCCTCCACGTAGTCGGCATCCGACACGAGACTCGTGCCGCCCGGACTCCAGCCACGAATGAGCACTTCGTCGGCCTTGAAGTCCGTGGGCTTGACGATCACGCGGATGCCGTTCGACAGGCGCCAGTCCACGGCATTGAGCACCGAGTCCTGCGTTTCCTGCACGATCCGGCCGCGCGGGGGCACGGTCGCCACCAGCGGGGCCTCGGAGACCGTTTCGGTCCACGCCGCCACGGTTTCGCCGTCGATGCGGCGGAAGGCGTCGAGGAGCGCCGCCGCCGTCGGGACGCCCGCCGCCGGCCCGGCCGGGGCCGAGACCGCCACGACGCGGTTGCCGTCCGTGATCCACTGCCGGCCGAGCGAGTTCACGTCGTCCAGCGTCACCGTGGGCAGCACCGTCCGGGCCGTCTCGAACTCCCACGCGATCCCCGGCGTCGGCTCGGCGGTCAGGAAGTGATTGATGTACTCGGCCGCGTAGCCGCCGGACTCCGACTTGTCGCGCTCCGCATACGCGCTCTCGAGGGAGCGGAGCAGCGACGCCTTCGCCCGCGTGAGTTCGGCCGGCAGGAAGCCGTGCTGGTCGACGCGCCGCGCCTCGCGCAGGATCGCCTCGAGTCCGCGCTGGATACCGCCATCCTGCACCGTCGCCGACAGGAAGTACACGTCCGTGGAGCGCACGAACGACCCGTAGGAGGAGCTGGCGAACGCGAAGGGGGCGTTCGGCTGCCGGGTGATCTCGGTCAGGCGGGAGTTGAGCATCTGGTTGTACAACCGGCGGGCGAGCAGCATCCGGTAGTCGGCGCGCCGCGCGAGCGGGGCCGGCGCGTGCTTGTAGATCAGCTGGATCGACGAGACCTGCTCCTCGGGGTCCGTCACGATCGTGATCAGCGTGGAGTCGTGCCCCGGGACGGGGGCCAGGGTTCGCGGGCGGGGCGACGGCGGATTCGTCAGGCGGCCGAACCGTTCACGGATGAGCGCTTCGACGCGATCGGGGTCGTAGTCGCCGACCGCGATGACGGCCATCAGGTTCGGGCGGTACCAGTCGCGGTAGAACCGCTTGAGCGGCGCCGGATTCGCGTTCTTCAGAATGGTCGTGTCGCCGATCGGCAGCCGCTCGGCGTATTTCGACCCGGCGAACAGGACCGGGAACTGCCGGTCCCGGATTCTCGAGCCGGCGCCGAGTCCCGATCGCCACTCTTCCATCACGACGCCGCGCTCCTTGACCACCTCGGTGGAATCGAAGAGCGCTCCACCGGCCCAGTCCTCGAGGACGTCGAAGCTGCGTTCCACCAGTCCCGGCTTGTCCGTGGGCACCGGAAGGATGTAGACCGTCTCGTCGAAGCCCGTGTAGGCGTTCAGGTCGGCCCCGAAGCGCACGCCGATCGATTCGAGGTACGACACGATGTCGTTCTTCGCGAAGCGCCGCGTGCCGTTGAACAGCATGTGCTCGGTGAAATGCGCCAGGCCCTTCTGGTCGTCATCTTCCTGAACCGACCCGGCGTTCACCACCAGGCGCAACTCGAGGCGCTGTTCGGGGCGCGCGTTCCGGCGGATGTAATAGCGGAGCCCGTTAGGCAGCGTCCCGGTGCGGACGGCCGAGTCGAGCGGAACGAGATCGTCCCGGGTCTGGGCGGCGCCGGGCTGCGCCGCGGCGATGAGCAGGAGCGCCGCGAGCGGG
>JABWBJ010000241.1 GCA_013360595.1 Gemmatimonadaceae bacterium
CGGGACCGGCCCCGTGGGACGGCAGCGGGACGGCCGGCTACCGCTTGGCGCCGGCGCCGTTCCCGCTGCCGATGAGCGCCGACTCTTCGGTCACGGCCGCCTCGAGCGCCCCGTACCCTTCCAGGTAGTAGTAGTACTTGAACTGCGGGCTCGCGCCGATGTCGTTCAGGACCGTGCCGAGCACCCTGACCGGCATGCGGTCCAGGACCTCGAGCTTGGCCTGCGCCAGCCTCCGGTCGGTCTCGCCGGTGCGCAACACGATGATCATCGCGCCCGTGGCCACACCTAACGCGAACGGATCGATCCCGGCGCCCAGCGGCGCGGAGTCGCAGATCACGGCGTCGAACTGCTGGCGCAGATCGCGAAGCAGGGTCACCATGCCCTCGCCCGCGAGCAGCTCCGGGCCGTTCCGGCGGCGGCGGCCGCACGGCACCAGGAACAGTCCCGGATGCGAGGTCGGCCGCAGGACGTCGGAGAGGACCGCCTCGCCGGCCAGGTAATCCGTGAGCCCCGGGGTCTGGGTCGCGGGCGCGAACACGGAGTGCAGGGCGCCGCGGCGGATGTCGCCATCGATGACGGCCGTGCGGTACCCGGCATCGGCCATGGCCATCGCCAGGTTCGCCGACACGAACGACTTCCCGTCGCCGGGGCCGGGGCTCGAAACGGTCAGCACGACCGGACCCAGGCCGTCGAACGCCGAGCGCACGGTCAGCGAGAGCGACCGGAACGACTCGACCAGCTGCGAGGCTTCCTGCAGCCGGGCCGACGAGTTCCTCGGATTCCGGATGGTCGGGATGCCGCTCATGATGTCGAGCCCGAGATCCCGCGTGGCCTGCTCCGGATAACGGAACCGGCGATCCGTGCGATCGAGCAGGATGGCGGCGCCGAGCCCGATCCCGAGGCTCGCGAGGATCGCCACGAGGAACAGTCCGGCGGCCGTGTCGCTCGAGGGGTCGCTCGGGACGCTCGCCGTGTCCAGCACGCCCACGTCAGGCACGGCGCTCGCCTCGGCCAGCCGCGCCGTGGAGTACCGCTGCTGCAGGTCCTTGTAGATCTCGTCGGCGATCTGCACTTCGCGCGTCTGCCTGGCCTCCTCGATCGTGCGTTCAGGGATCGCGCGGAGTTCGCTGGCCTGCCCGGCGATGCTCCGCTCCAGAGCCGACTCCTGGATCTCGAGCTGCTGCAGCGTCTGGCGCGCCAGGAGCGGGATCGTCTGGGTTTCCAGCGTCTCGATCTCCTCCTTGAGCGCGGCCACCGGCCGGTGGAGGTCCGTGTAGTTCTGCAGCAGCTGGCGAAGCTGCGCCTGCTTGGTCTCGAGGTTCTGGATCTCGGTGATGAGCGGCGACGTCCCCTGCTGGAGCGGCGGCAGGACCTTGAGCGCCTCGATCGAGAGCCGCCCGTCGGGGCCCGCGGTCCGGAAGATGGCCTGCAGCGCCTGACGATCCCGCTGCACGGACTTGTACTGCACGTTGTCGTTGAAGAACTGGTTGAAGACCGGACTCGTCGAGAGCTGCGTGCCACCGGCCACCACCAGGTTCTCGCTCGGCAGCGTGATGCTGTTGACCTTGAAGCGCTCCAGCGACCGCTCGGCCGCCGACAGCCGGTTAGCGGCCTGACCCATCTGCTCCTCGATCGTGGCGGCGATCGTCTCGAGGTTGGCGCGGTTGAGGCGGGCGGCTTCCTTGACGAACTGGTCGAGGACCGTGTTCATGGTCGCGGCGATCACGCGCGGCTGGTCGCCCGTGAGCTGGAGCTCCATGACGTTCATCCCGGCGTCCACCGGACGGATGACGAGCACCCGCGCCAGCCGGACGGCCGCGTCGCGCGGCGTGGTCACCGTGAACCCGACCGTCGATCCGGGCTGGAATCGCGTGGCCTCCGGCTGCCAGAGGAACCCGACGGGCCGCCCGATCGAATCGCCCAGCGTTCCGGTCTCCACGACGGAATCGGCGCCCTGCCGGTCGGCGGTGCGCACGAGCTGGTAGCCCGAGCGGTTCGCGTCCACCCGGACCTCGTACGAGCCGGGGCGGAGGAGCGATGACGGCTTGAGGTCCCTGATGATCGCGGTGTCCGCCGCGAGGCGTGGCGACACGTAGAGCCCGAGCCGCTGCACCACCTGGTCGAGGACCGTGAAGCTGCGCGCGAGATCGGCCCAGGAACCGGGATCCGAGATGAGCCCCGGCGCGCTGACGGGCCCTTCGGTCCCGAGCTCGCGCTTGATGATGATCGAACCCTGCACCGTGTACTTCGGCGGCACCAGCCGGGTGAGCGCGTACCCCGCGCTGCTCCCGACGGCCACGATGGCGACGATCAGCCACTTGTAGCGACGGATCGCAGCCGCGAACCGCGTGAGCTGCTCGCCCAGCGTCGCGGGCGGCTGCGCGACCGGCGAGGGCGGGCCCCACTGGGTGCCTGGCTGATACGGGCCAGGCACGCCGTTCGAGGATTCGGCGGGGACGAGATGTGCAGGCATCGCTTCGCTGTTCTCTGAGATTCGACGGAGGCTAGACGATTATACGGGGAAAAGGGCGCGGGGATTGAACTTCGGTCCCGGCGGCAACGTCCGCCCCGAACGACCATGGTGTTCGGGCGCCTCCGATGCCACTTCCATGCCCCGCCCGTCTCCCCTTGAGCCGGCGCGGAGTGTTGCGTAACCTCTACAGTATCGCTGCATACTAGCTACGGTGATGTATGGTGCTTGCTGCGCTGTAGCTTTACGGCGGCACAGGGAGAGTCGTCACAGGAGGACCAGCCCCACAAGTCTGGCGACGGTCGAGGCGCTGGTGAAACAGGGAGCCGGGCTCGCGCTGCACGCGAGTGCGGCCATACGACACCTCACGGGGAGCGGGCACGCGATGGCCAGTACTGCGGGGACCGGGGACGGCGGCATGGACTCGACGGAAACGGCGCGCGACCCGCTGTCGATCTCGCCCGAGGTCAAGGCCAGCCTCAATCTGCTCATTGTCGATGATGATCGCACCCTGCGTGAGGGGTGCGCCAGCGTGTTGCAGATCGATGGCTACAGCGTGACGACGCTCGGACGCGGCGATGAGGCGATCGATCTCGTCAAGCGCCGCCGGTTCGACATCATCCTCGTCGACCTGTACATGACCCCGGTGTCGGGGATGGAGATCCTCAAGGCGACGCTCGCGGCGCACAAGGACACCATCGTCATCGTCATGACGGGCAACCCGAGCGTCAACACCAGCATCGAGGCGCTTCGCGCGGGAGCCTGGGACTACCTGCCCAAGCCGTTCTCGGCCACGCACCTGCAGGTGCTCGTGGGCCGGGCCTCGCACGCCGTCATGGTGGCCCGCGAGACCCGCGACCTCAAGACACAGCTGCTGCGGCAGAGTGGCAACTCGGACAAGATCACGCTGCTCGGCGTGGCGCCGGCGTTCCGGGCCGCGGTGGATCTGGCGCGCAAGGTGGCGTCGACCGATGCATCGGTCATGATCATGGGCGAGAGCGGCACCGGCAAGGAAGTCATCGCCCAGTTCATCCACGCGCACAGCCGTCGCGCCTCCCGCCAGCTGGTGCCGATCAACTGCGCGGCGCTCCCCGAGGGCCTGCTCGAGTCGGAGCTGTTCGGCCACCGGAAGGGCGCCTTCACGGGCGCCGACCGGGACAAGCCCGGCCTGCTGGAGATCGCCAACGGCGGCACTCTGTTCCTCGACGAACTCACCGAGATGTCGCTGCCGCTGCAGGCCAAGCTGCTGCGGGTGATCCAGGACGGGGTGGTGCGGCGCGTGGGCAGCGAGAAGGAGGATGCCGTGGTCGACGTCCGCTTCATCTCGGCGACCAATCGCGTCCCGCAGGAGTGCGTTGCCAAGGGGACGCTGCGCGAGGACCTGCTGTACCGTCTCCGCGTGGTGCCCATCAACCTGCCGCCGCTCCGCCGGCGCCCCGAGGACATCGCGCTGCTGGCGAACCACTTCTTCTCCGTCTTCTGGGAGCGCCACCGTGGGCCTAACGAGGCGGCGCCGAAGCTCTCCGAGGAGGCGATCGAGTTCCTGCGGACCCGGCCCTGGCGCGGCAATGTCCGCGAGCTCCAGAACGTGATCGAGCAGCTGGCGGTCCTGGCCGAGCCCGGCCATGTCGTGCGGGCCGAGGACGTGCCGATGTACGACGAGGGCGGCGCCCATGTGGAAGCGCCCGCCTCGAACGGACTCCCCGCGGGCATGCTGGCCGAGCCGTTCCATCTGGCGAAGGAAAAGCTCATCGCCCACTTTGAGAAGGAGTACCTGGCGCAGCTCGTCACGCGCGCCGGGTCGAACATGTCGAAGGCCGCACGGCTCGCCAGCATCGATCGCACCACGCTGTACCGGCTCATGGAGAAGCACGGTTTCCGCCGCGAGGAGATGGCCGGCGCGGCCGAAGAGTGAGGTCCGGCCCGGCGCCTCGCCGGGAAGGCCCCGGCCACGAACGGAGGTGAGGTGGGGACGGACACGGCTACGCCCGCGAGGCATCGCATGCGTTCGCAGCACAGCCCGGCGCCGCAGGAGATCCGCGCGGCCGCGTGGCGG
>JABWBJ010000242.1 GCA_013360595.1 Gemmatimonadaceae bacterium
CCACTGCGCAAACCAGGCGTCGTCGCCTAACGGCACCCAGCCCCCCGCCCGCAGCCGCGCCCACGCCACGGCCAGCGCCGGCGACAGCAGGACGGTCACGAGCACCACGGCGCTCACCCGATAGGCGGCTCCCGTCCCTGCCGTCGCGAACAGCCCGAACAGGACCAGGTTGTACGCGAAGTGCGCCACGACCGGGACCAGGAGGCCGAAGCGGAGGAAGAGGACACCCCACACGCAGGCCTCGAGGAAGATCTCCACGCCCCGGGAGTAGGGCGGCCAGGACGGGTAGTTCGAGTGCGCGAAGCCGAACAGGATCGCCGTCGCCACGACGCCCGCCGCCATCCAGGCATCGCGGTTCCGATGACGTGCCACCTGGAGAGCCAGGAGCGAGAGCGGAACGGCTCGGAAGAGCGCCTCTTCCGAGATCGCGGCCTGGAAAGCGAGCGCGACCCCCGCGACCCACGGCATGGGCGTGGCGATCAGGTTCGGATCGTCGATCAGCGCGCTGGGCACCCACCAGCCGAACACGCGGCGGGTGACGACGTAGAACAGGGTGACCCAGGCGAACCCCGCCGCGGCCGTCACGTACCCGCCGGCCACACGCCCCGCCACCTCCACCGACCCGCGGTACCGCCAGGCCGCCCACCAGTCCAGGTGCCACGGAAAGGCCTGACGAGTGAGCGCTTCCGCGGCCGCGAGCGTGAGCGTGAGCAGCAGCATCCCGCCGCCCCCGACCGCCACCGCCGCCAGAATGCCCATCGCCTGGTGCAGCGCCGCCGATCCCGCCGTGTCGTACGCCATCCAGTTCGCCGGCAGCTGATTCACCGAGGCGGCCGCCAGGAGGACGCCGCCGATCGCCCCCACCACCAGCGGTTCGCGCCATCGCACCAGGCGCTCGCGGGCGTAGCGCCGGAGCGAGACCATGGCCGCAACGATGAGACCGAGCATGCCGAGCGTCGCCAGGAGCGCCAGGAGGTCGTTCGCCGAGCGCATCTCGGCGTACCGCCGTCCGAACGACTCCGGGATCACGACGTAGCGGCGGGCCTCCGCGACCAGGTCGCCGGCGATGACGATGTCCAGGCGCAGCGGAGCCCCGGCGACCGCGCGGTCACGGCGCTCGTACGTGAAGGTCCGATCGATGCGGCCGCCGGGCTGCCGGGCGAGCCATGAACCGGACCGGAGCGACCAGTCGGCGAGCGATTCGCCGAGCCACTCCGCGAGAACCGAGTCGGCCCGGGCCCGCGCCGCCGCCGAGTCGAGCGCCGGCCTGACGAGTGAGTCCGGGAGCACCTGGCGGAAGGCACGGACCTGCCCGGAGGGCGACAGGTGGACGCGGGCCTCCCGAACCTCCCCTGCCACGAAGGCGCGCGCGGTCCAGCGGAAGAGATCGACCTGCCCGTCGCGCAGGAGGGCGTCCAGCGAGTCCTTCCCGCCCCCGTCGAGCTCGACGAAAGTCCGCAGCGAGTCGTCGGCCGCGAACTCGATCGCTCGTCGGGCCGAGTCCGGGGCGAGATCGTAACGCGCGAGGAACGCATCGGCGCGCTGGAGAGCCGCGGATCGATCGATCCGCCGTTCGATCGCGATGGTGGGGAACGCGCGCGGGAAGAGCCACGTCGCGAGCGCGGCGGCGCCGAGGAAGACCAGCAGAAGGACGACTACCGGGCGTTTCACGCCCCAACAGTCGCCGCGGGACGGCCCCCGTCAAGCCAAACGCCGGCTCCGCATGGTGCGTCGCCGGCGTCGGCTGTTCTTCCTGCCCTTCTCACCGCTGAGTGGAGGCGCGGGGATTCGAACCCCGGTCCGAGACTGGATCGACCACAGCGTCTACGTGCGTATCCCGTCGTTCAGGGTCTCCGGGAACTGGCCGGCGGGCCGCCGATTCCAGGACAAGCCTCCTGTGATTTCGCCCGGCGCCGGGAGGCGCGGCGCCGGACTAGCCCGATATTGCGATACCCATGAAGCCGCCTCAGGCGGGCTTCTTCATGGGCAGGCGGTAACCCGAAGGTTACGCAGCCAGTGCCAGGTTGTTGTTGGCAGTTGTGATTTTCCCGAGGGATTTACCAGGGCTCAGGACCTGGGCACGCTGCCACAGCTTCACCGACCCCGTCGAAGCCAAGTCGCCCCCGTAGGTCTGGCCTGAATAGTAGTGGCACCGGCCACTACATTCAACGCCCTGAGACGTGCCAATTCACTCGAAGTCACAGGCGGAATGAACTGGAAAACAATCACTTGTGGCCTGCGGCCTCTGCTGGCACTCGGCGCCGCCGGCATGACCGCCTGTGACCCGGCAGCGAGCAGCGCCGGGGCGGCCGGCACACCGACCTCGGTGTTGAGAATACGGCCGAGTTTGCACAGTCGACTTGTTGAAAACTCGATCGCTGTCACGAGTGTGAGTCGGCCCGGCGTCGTCTTCGGTCTCAACGACTCCGGGCACCGGCCCGAGCTCTTTGCCTTCGACTCGACCGGCAGGCACCTCGCCATGTGGCGAGTCGCTCCGGCCTCGAACGTGGACTGGGAGGCGGCCGCGGTCGGGCCCTGTGCTGTCCCGCCGGCCTCGTGCCTCTATCTTGGCGACGTCGGCGACAACGACGGCCGTCGCGACCAGGTGACCATCTACCGGGTCACCGAGCCCGTGCCCACCCCGGGCGCGCAAAGCGCCCAGCTCCGCCCCGAACGGATCCGTGCGGTCTACCCGGGCCACCCGCACGACGTCGAGGCGATGTATGTCGGTCCTGACGGTTCGGTCTTCCTCCTGACCAAGCGCCGGTTGCTCGACGCGGCCCGTCGGCCGCGGCCGACGCTCATCTTCCGGGTGCCGGCCTCGGCGTGGGACTCCGGCGCCCCGAAGCAGGCCCGCGCAGAGCTGGTCGACAGCCTGCCGATCTATCCCGGCTCCGCGCCCGGGCGACAGGTCACGGACGCGGCGCTGTCGCGGGATGGGCGGCGGCTCGCCGTCCGCACGTACCGCGAGATCTACGTCTTCGCGATGAACCCGGCGACGGCCCGTCCGTCGCACGACGTCCCTCCGGCCCTCTGCATGATTGGTGGCCTGCGGGAACGCCAGGGCGAGGGGATCGGCTGGTGGTGGGATGGGCGGCGGCTGCTCCTGACGAGCGAGGGACCGCGCGAAGACCTCATCGTGGTCGAGTGCCCGCTCCCTGACTGATTCCTGACCTGCGGCTCGGCGATCTCACGGCTGGGCCGAATCACGCGCCACGATGCGGGTCGCCGCCGCCGCGGCCCCGAAGCCGTTGTCGATGTTCACCACGGTCACGCCGGCGGCGCAGGAGTTCAGCATCGTGAAGAGCGCGGCGAGTCCGCCCAGGCTGGCGCCATAGCCCACGCTCGTTGGCACCGCGATCACGGGGCAGGCGACCAGTCCGCCGACCACCGACGGCAGCGCGCCATCCATGCCCGCCACGACGATCACCACGCTCGCCGACTGCAGGGCGCCGCCATTCGCCAGCAGCCGGTGCAGACCGGCCACGCCCACGTCGTTCAACCGCCCCACGATGTTCCCCATCGCCAGGGCGCTCTCCGCCGCCTCCTCGGCCACCGGCAGGTCGCTGGTGCCGGCGGTGACGATGAGGATGGTCCCCCTCCCCTTCGCCTTCGGCGCCACCGCACCGACGCGAACCGTGCGGGCGACGTCGTTCGCCACGGCCTCGGGGAACCGCGCGAGCATCGCCTGACGAGTGGCGGCGTCGGTACGCGTGGCCAGGGCGCTCCCGCCATGGGCCAGCGTGCGTTCGGCGATCGCGACGACCTGGGCCGGCGTCTTCCCTTCGGCGTAGATCACCTCGGGGTATCCCTGCCGCAGCGCGCGGTGATGGTCCACGGTCGCGAACTCCAGCGACTCGAACGGCGCCATGGCCAGCCGCTGCACCGCCTCGTCAGGGGTCAGAGCGCCTGACGAGACCTGGCGAAGAAGCTCGAGCGCTCTCGACCGGTCCATGAGGCCCCTACCGCCGCCCGGAGGAGGCCTTCACCATGGAGGACACGGGGGGCACGAGGGCACGGGACGTCAGGCGGTTTCCTGCAGGATACGACCGGCCGGCGATGCGTGCAGGTAGTCAGCGAAGATCCCCTCTACCTCGGACAGCGCATTCACCGCGTGCAGCTTCCGGCGCAGCTCGGCGGACTCCGGCAGGCCCTTCACGTACCAGCCCAGGTGCTTGCGGAACTCGATCGCGGCGCCACGGGGATCCGGCTCGTACGCTTCCGCCAGGCGGGCATGACGCAGGGCGATGGCGAAGCGCTCCTCGACGCCGGGGACGGGCGGCGGTTCGGCGCCGTCCAGGAGCGCCCGCGCCTGCGCGAAGATCCACGGCTGACCGAACGAGCCACGGGCGATCATGATCGCATCGCACCCCGTCTGTCGATGCATGCGGACGGCGTCCTCGGCCGTCCTGATGTCCCCGTTCCCGATCACGGGGATGTCGAGCGCCTGCTTCACCGCGGCAATCTCGTCCCAGGCCGCCGCGCCGGTGTACATCTGCGTGCGCGTGCGCGGGTGGAGCG
>JABWBJ010000243.1 GCA_013360595.1 Gemmatimonadaceae bacterium
GTCACCGCCGTGACGGCGACGCTCGCGGACTGGGGCGTAGGCTGGTCGCGCGACGCGGCGACGGGCGACGTCGCCCACGCACCGGTCGTGATGCTGCTGGACCAGCGCGCCGGTACGGCGGTCCGCATGGCGGGCGCCGGTCGGCTGGCTGCCATGCTGAAGGGACCCGGATAGACCGGTGGGTGCGCACCGCGCACCGCAGCCATCACGGTGCGGGTGCGTGGGCCGCCTCGCGCCTTACGGCCGCCTGACGATTCCGGACGGCTGGATGTCTGCGACGAGGCGATGCCGGCGCAGGGCCGCGATCAGACCGTCCCCGGTCATGGGCGCCCTCGGACGCACGCTGAGCCCGAACACCGGTCCCGAAACCGCGAGGACGTCGAACGCCACGACGCCCTGCAGCTCCACGATGGCGCGTGCGATCGCACTGTCGACGCGCGCGGGCGACAGCGGTCGTGCGATGCCGAGCGAATCCCGCTGCAGGGTAATGATGATGGGGGCGGCGGTCGAATCGATCTCCTGGACGGCGTTCGGAGGCCGCACCGCGGTGTCCCGGCCCTGCGTGACGTCGGGTCGCGCTGGCCGCCCGCAAGCCGCTCCGCCTGCGACGAGGAGAAGGGCCACCGTCGCAGGCGAGACCGGCCGGCACAGGATCGTCAACACGTCCTCAGCTTCCAGAACGCACGTGCAGCCGGTAACTCCCGAAGTCGCCGCTGAACGGGGTCACTTCGACGTAGTACGTGCCTGGCTGGAGCGACATCGAAACAAGCGAGCAGCGATTGCCGGGGTATGAGGCCAGCGGGAAGGCGGTATCGTCGTTGTCGGCCAGCGTCACGTTGTTCACATCACTGAGGCGGATGACCGTGTCGACTTCGAGGCCCCTGAAACAGGCGCCGAGGACGCCTGAGGTTTCGAAGGTATAGGTTCCCGCGACGGGGATGCGGACCACGTAGGTGTCCCTGACGTCCGGTGACATCAGGTTCCCGCTGACCCACGAATCGACGACGAGAGGATTCGCCTGTGGCCGGGTATCGTTCGGCTCGACCTCCATGGGCGATCCGATCGCCACGCCGATGTTCGTGAGCGACGGTGCGTTCATCGCCACCGTACCCATACCGGTCGCGCCGAACCAGCCGAAGCGCCGCCCCGGTACGCCGAGCGTGGGATCAGGGCCCTCGCTCTGGCCGGCGACGACGTGATAGGTGCCGGTCGGCAGGTTCGCCATGGTGAACTGACCGTCGGGCGACGCGGTCACGGCTCTTCGCACGGCGCCCGTGGTGGCGTCGATGGCCCGCACGACCGTGTTGGCCGCGGGTCCCCGGGTTCCGGTGACGGCGTTGTACGCGTTGACCAGGCCGGCGCCGGTGCGGTTGTCGATGCCAGGGGAATAGAGGTCAAGGGCTCCATTGAGGAGGCGCGCTCGCACCTGTGCGGCGTTCAGGCCCGGGTTGGCGGCCCAGACGAGGGCTGCGACGCCGGTGACGTGCGGGGCCGCCATCGAGGTTCCCTGGTAGTAGGAGTACCCTGGGGTCGACGTGAAGTAGTTCCATGTGGCGGACGCGACGCCGGCCGAACCCCAGAAGCGACTCATATCGCCGCCCGGTGCGGCGATGTCGACCGTTGTGCCGACGGTCGAGTAGCTCGCGACCGTGGCATCGGGCGCCAGGGCGACGACCGAGATCGGCTCGGGCAGTGCGGCCGGGTAGTTCGGGGCGGAGCTGCCCGCGTTCCCCGCCGATGCGATGATCAGGGTGTTCGCCGCCGCGGCCGCAATGGCGTTGGTCTGGACCGTGGAGGCGCTCGACGAGCCCAGACTGACGTTCATCACGTGCGCGGGGGGCATCTGGACGGTCACTCCCGGACCCGCGCCGGTGAAGGTCGCCGGCAGTCCCCCGGCGTAGAGGATTCCCTGCGCGACATCGAAGGTGAAGCCGGAGCCGGTCAGACCCAGGACGCGAACGGCAATGATCTGGACATTCCAGTTCACGCCGACGCCACCGATCCCGTCGTTCGCGGGGGATCCGATCGTTGCCGCGACATGCGTGCCATGGCTGCCGGACGTCGATCGGGTCCAGCAGCTGGCCGGACTCGTGGCCAGATACAAGTCGTTCGGTGCCTGGGCCACGTTGCGCGGGGCCGCCACATCGGCCGGCGTGCCGCGAACGGTCTGGAAGGTGAGAATGGTCCCGCAGATGGGCTGCGGGAACGCATAGGCCAGCGTCGTTCCGTCGGTGAAGTCGTAGTGCCCGCTGGGGGCGAGGAGGCCCGCGACCCCCGGATGATCGGGCCTGACCCCCGCATCCACGACTGCCACCCGAATGGCGCTGCTGCCCGTGGTCACCTTCCAGACGCGCGGGAGGTCGATCATGCGATAGTGCCAGAGCTGATCGGCAAGCAACGGGTCCGACGGATAGAGCTCCGTCGGCGGTGCGGCGGCCGGATGCCAGCCGGCTGTCCATGCCTCCCAGCCGGGTACACCGGACCAGCCGAACAGCGGCCGCGCGGCGACGACCCTGTGGGCGGACACGACGACATCCTCCTCGACGTCCAGCACTCGAGGATCCTGTCGCAGAAGCCGCTTCACGCGCTCGGCGTCGATGCCGGGCGTCACATCAACGCGCACGGCAGCGATCGCGGGCGATACCTCCCGCCGGCGGATCAGTCCTTCCGTCTCGAACGTTTGCAGGGCCGCGTAGAACGCGGCCGACGCCTGGCTTCGCACCGATGCGTCGCCGTAGGCCCGG
The DNA here is from genome assembly GCA_013360595.1 of Gemmatimonadaceae bacterium. Classification (GTDB taxonomy): domain Bacteria; phylum Gemmatimonadota; class Gemmatimonadetes; order Gemmatimonadales; family Gemmatimonadaceae; genus JABWBJ01. Next base: position 2,745 of record JABWBJ010000243.1, read on the forward strand.
GCGTCCATTGGCAGGCTGAACGCATCCTTGTGGAAGGAAACGATGAGTCGACCGCGCGTGTCGATCAGCGCGGCGCCTTCCGAAAGCCAGCGCCTGGACTCGTTGACCGGGAGGTCGCCCCCCTTGGCCGTGGCGTTCCGGGTCGGTCGGGCGATGGAGGCGGCCGGCGAGCGCATTCGCGCCTGGACCCGGGAGGCGTCGGGCGCTACCACGATGGAGCCGACGATGGTAGGCCCGGTGCTGGCGGTGAAGACAACCGACGCACCGGGAATCGCGCCCGAGGACGCTGTGACCGTGGTCGTCCCGGCGCCCGTCAGCGTGAGGGACGTCGAGGCCGATCCCTGCGAGTTCGTGGACGCGGACACCGGCGCCAGCTGGCCGCTCCCTGACGTCACGGAGAACGCGACCGCGACGTTGGCGACGGCATTGCCATAGGTGTCCGTGACGCGCACCGACAGTGGCGTCGCCAGGGGGGCGCCAAGGTCACCGGACTGCGCGTCGCCGCCGGTCAGGGCAAGCCGGGCGGCCGCTCCGGCGATCGCTGTCGCCGTGAACATCCGGGACGCGCCGCCGCTGATCGACGCCGTAAGCGTGTTAGGTCCGGGGACGGTACCCAGCACCCACCCGCCTGCGGCGGCGACGCCCTGCGCATTCGTCAGTGCCGTGCTCATGGCCAGCTGGCCCCCGCCGGACGTCACCTGGAGGGTCACGGTCGCGCCACTGACGGGGTTGCCGTACTGATCATCGACCCGCACGGCGATCGGCCCGACGGGGGTGCCCACCGCGGCCTGCTGGTTGTCTCCGGATACGACGGTGATGGCCGCCGGTCCTCCGGCGGTCGCCGCGGCCGTAAAGGACACGCCGGTCAATCCGCTGGCTGCCGCGGTGAGCGTCTGCGACCCCGCGGTTGGCCCGAGGGTCCATCCTCCCGCTGACGCCATGCCGGATGCATCGCTCACGGCCGTGCTCGCGGCCACCTGCCCGCCACCCGTGACCGAGAACGTCACCGTCGTGCCGGCGAAGGGTCGGCCGTCACTCCCGACGACTCTCACCGACGGAACCGGCGACACGGCAGTCGCGACCACGCCAGTGAGGGTCGTCGACCCGTTAGGTACGAGGGCCACGGCAACGACCTCCGGGCTGCTGCTCTCCCCTGATGAGCAGGCCGCGGCGAGTGAACAACTCACCAGCCCGCGGGTGAGCGCCGCCCGCAGCCGCCGCTTCCTGGTGACGGGAACCGGCCCGAGGTCACTCGCCTCAGGGTTCGTTGCCATGGCGGGCCCCGACCGGGTGCCGGCCGTGCGGCGGGGATTCAGCAGCTGCTGGAGCACAGAATGCGCCTCGATGCGATGGTGATGGGTATCGCGCGAAGCGCGGAAACGTGACCGCACGTCTCCGGCGGCTCTGGCGCCGGACCGCGGTTCCGTGCCCGGCCCCCGGAAGCCGGCGTTATCTGACTCGGTGGGGAGCGAGGGCGGGGCCGGGGGCGCACTGCCAGCGCCACCCAACGCGCTGGGGCCAGCCCGCACACCCCTGTACCCAGTACCCTGCACCCTGAACCCTCGCCCTGTTACATTCCCCCATCCGCTCGGGCCGAAGTAGCCGTTCCGGCTACCTCCCGAAGCGCTGGCGCCATCGGTGTTTCCGCGTCCAACCGTGATCGCGGCGAGCCGGTGAGCGTGAGTGGCGGTTCGCGCGGATGCCGTCGCCGGACGCGCCTGAGCCCCACGGGGGGCCGCACCGGCCGGCGGTCGCGAGTCCCGCAGGTGAGCGT
>JABWBJ010000004.1 GCA_013360595.1 Gemmatimonadaceae bacterium
CGGCGCCGATCCCCAGCCCGTTGACGGCCACGCCGCGAAGGTCGTCGAGCACCTCGGCGCCGAAGGCGCCGATCTGGAGCCCGTCGATGCGGCGTCCCCCGGTGACGGGCAGGCCTAACGCCAGGCCGGTGATGTCGCCGTGCCCGCCCTCGAACGGCGACCAGATCGTGGCGTTCACGCCGGCCACGCGGTCGAGACGGCTGTCCCGGACGTTGACGCGGAGTCCGCGCGCCTGGCGCGAATCGCCGATCGAGATGCCCACGCCGCCGATGGTCAGGTCAAGGGAACGGCGCGCGTCCTGCGAGCGCGCGGGACCGGCCACCATGACGAGGCCGGCGAGGAGGAGCGGGAGGGGACGGGCGGCAGACACGGCTGGGTTGGCGGGAGGCGTGCCGACTCTACGCGATCCCCCCGCGTTCCGGTTTCGCCGCGCCCCGGCCAGGGCACGTGCGGGCCAGCAGGGGCCGTGGGATGGGCTCAGCCGACGGGAGGACCTCGCGTCGGCCCGCCCCCCGGTCGAGATTACACGGCACCCGACCGGAACTTCGAGGAGCACCGAGACATGGAACGCGCACATGCCGCCCCGGGCGGCGTCATCGTCGATGCTGTCTGGCCAGCGGAAGGAGCGGGCCGCGAGGCGATCCTCGTGCTCGCAGGCGCGACGCTGATCGCACTGTCGGCCCAGCTCAGGATCGTGCTGCCGTTTTCTCTCGTCCCGATCACGGGGCAGACCTTCGCGATCTTCCTCCTGGCGGCGGCCTTCGGCAGCCGCCGCGGGACGGCGACGGTGATGACGTACCTGGCGATGGGACTCTCCGGCCTCCCGGTCTTCTCGAGCGCTGCCCCTGGACTGGCGGCCCTCGCCAGCCCGACCGCGGGCTATCTGATGGGCTTCGTGCCGGCAGCCTTCCTCGTGGGGTGGCTGAGCGAGCGTGGCGCCAGCCGGTCCCGCTGGTCCACGGCGGGGAGCATGATCGCGGGCAGCGCTGTTCTCTTCGCCTGCGGCGCCGTCTGGCTGGCCCGGTTCGTGGGCTGGGACAATGTTCTGGCGACGGGCGTCCTGCCGTTCCTTCCGGGCGACGCGCTGAAGATTGCGCTGGCCACGCTGGCGTTGCCGGCGGCGTGGAAACTCATCGGGGCGAGGGGGCCGCGTCCCTGACGCGGCGGGTTCGATGGGCCCCGGCGCGGGGCTTGGCCGCAGCGCCGTCCTGATTGCGATGATCGCGGCCGCGTGCCGGGTCGCGCCGGAGACGGCCATGCCGGACCGGGCGGGCCGGTCCGTTCTCCTCGATCCGGGACACGCGGAGTGGCGGCGGCGCGCGCCCGACACGTCGTACCTTCGGTTCCAGACCACAAAGGGGCTATTCGTCCTCCGGCTGGTGCGCGCCTGGGGACCGATCGGCGCCGACCGGGTCTGGAACCTGGCGCGCCTGGGGTACTACGACGACACGCGCTTTCACAGGGTACGGACAGACATCGTGCATTTCGGCATCCACGGGGACCCCGCGGTGAACGCGGTGTGGGGCAAGGCCGAGCTGCCCGACGATCCGCCGCGTTCGACCAACCGCCGTGGGACGTTTGCCCTCGCGTTCCCGGCGCGCCCCAACTCGCGGACGACGCAGGTCTACATCAACAAGACCGACAACGTGCGCAGTGACGCCGAGGCCTTCACGGTGCTGGGGACCGTGATCGAAGGGATGGACGTGGTTGACCGGTTGAACGCGGAATACGGGGAGGAGTCAGGCGGCGGGATGCGACAGGGGAAGCAGGGCCCGCTGCTGGACGGCGGCAACGCGTACATGGACCGCGAGTTCCCGCGACTCGACCGGATCATCCGGGTGACGATCGGCCGATAGCCGGATCTGCGATCTGCGGTCTGCGGTTCGTCAGGTCCTCGGCCTCGGCCGCTCGTCCTTGAGCACCTTGCCACCCTGCATGACCCACTGCACGCGCTCCGTGACCGTGATGTCCTGGAGCGGGTCGCCCGGGACGGCGATGAGGTCGGCCAGCTTGCCCGGCGCGATCGCTCCCCGGTCGTCCTTCCCCAGCACCTCGGCCGCCACCGTGGTCGCGCTCCGCAGCGCGGCCAGCGGCGTCATCCCCAGCGTCACGTAGACGGCGAACTCCTTCGCGTTCTCGCCGTGCGGATAGACGGCGGCATCGGTTCCGAACGCGATCTTCACGCCGGCGGCGATCGCCTTGCGGTTGCTCTCGGCCGCCTGCGGCAGCACCGTCTCCGCCTTGCGCCTGACGAGCGGCGGGAGCACGGCGAGGTTGATGCGGTCGCGCAGGTAGGCCGTGGGCACCAGGTACGTGCCATGCTGCTTCATCAGCGCGATCGCCTCGTCGTCGAGCACCGAGCCGTGCTCGATCGAGCGGACGCCGGCGCGCACGGCCGCCTTGATCCCCTCGACGCCATGGGCGTGCGCGGCGACCGGCACCCCATGCCGGCTCGCCTCATCGACCATCGCCTTCAGCTCCTCGTACGTGTACTGCTGCGCGCCGACCGGACCTTCCATCGAGAGCACGCCGGCGGTCGCGCACGTCTTGATCACCTGCGCGCCGTGCTTGATCTGGTAGCGCACGGCCTCGACCACCGCCCACGGGCCGTCGGCGACGCCGTCCCGCGGCCCCTGCTCCAGGATGCCCGGCGCGAACCCGGTCACGTCACAGTGGCCGCCGGTGATGCCTAACGCATTGCGCGAAGGAACGATCCGCGGACCGACGATATCCCCGCGGTCCACCGCCTTCCCCATCGCCACGGTCACGTCGCCGCCAAAGTCACGCACCGTCGTGAAGCCGGCCATCACCGTGGTGCGGCCGTGCCGGGCGGCCTTGTAGGCCGCGTCCACGTTCGTCTCGAGGACCGGCTCGATGAACGTCGTCGGTCCGATCTCCCCCGTCAGGTGGGTGTGCAGGTCGATGAACCCCGGCAGCAGCGTGACGTCGCCAAGGTCCATCACCCTGGCCCCGGCCGGCGCGCCGGCCGGATTCACCGCGGTGATGCGGTCCCCGGTCACCACGATGCTCACGTTGCGCAGCATCTGCCCGCTGCCCGGGTCGAGCATCCGGGCCGCGCGAACCACCACGACCTCGGCGGGCGCCTGGGCGCCGGTGTTGGACGAAAAGAGGGCCGCCGCGAGAACGGCCGGCAGCAGCGGGAAACCCGTGAAGGATCGCATGGCCATTGACGGAGGTGATGGGGTGTGAATCGATACGTCGCGGGCGCGGCTTACGAAACGGCGGCGGGAGCCGCCACGGGAAGCCCCGTGATCAGCGCCTCCAGATGCCGCAGCACCACGTCCGGCCGCGCCAGGTCGAAGTGCCCGGCTCCGGGCTCGATGACCAGCGCAGCCGTTGCACGGCGCTCTCCCGCTCCGGCCGCTGTCCCGGGCTCCGGGGGCAGGCCGGCCACGAACGAACGGTACGTTTCGCTGTCCTCGAACACGCACCGCAGCGCGCGCACGTTGGCCGCGGCCTCCCGGTGCCACGCGATGAACGGCGAGACCGTCGCCCCCTCGAACGGGGCGACGATCTCGCGCGCCACCTGCCGCAGCGGATCGATCGTGCCGCGGAACTTCCGCAGCATCGAGACCAGGTATGTGTGCAGGGTGAGCCAGGCCTCGAGGTCGGCGGTCGAGTCCCCGACGGCTCGAAGGTCCGCCAGCAGCCGCTCGGGATGGCGGGTGCTCATGCGCGCCAGAATCGACGTGACGAAGCAGGTCTCCTTCGACACGTTGCACCCGAGCGCCAGCACGCCGTCCAGGCGGGCCCCGCCGCCGGGCCGGGCCGCCGCGAAGCGCAGCGCGATATCCGCCCCCGACGAGAACCCGGCCAGCACGACGCGCCGGGCCCCCGACCGTTCCTCGACGTGCCGCAGAAAGTGCCGGATCAGCGTGAAGTGGTCGTTCAACGGCAGCGCATACCGGCGATTGCGCTGCGGTTCGTGGGAAAACGGCGTGACGGCCACGCATCGCCACGGGAACGTCCGCAGGTGCTCCTCGAACTCGGCGGCATCGAGGCCCAGGGCCGGCAGGAAGCAGACGAGCGTGTCCGAGCGGGCATGGTTGTCGAGATACTCGAGCGAGTCTCCGATCATGCGGGGATCGAAGACCTGCCGGTCGAGCCGGCGGGCGAGGCCCTCCGCGATCCGGAACTTGGCCGGCGCGACCGCGTGCTCCTCGGTCGTGCCCATCGATTCGCTCAGCGGCCCGGTGAGGATGGCGTCGAGCCGTTCGACGATCTCTTCCGCGCGCTGGAACCGGTCGGCCGGGCGCTTGGCGAGACACTTGAGGACGATGTCGTTCAGGGCCTCGGGAATCCCCGGCCGGTGCCGCATGAGCGGATCGGGGGCGCGGCTCATGTGGGCCGCGACCAGCTGGACCGCGGTGGGCGCGGTGAACGGAGGCACGCCGGTCAGCACCTCGTAGGCCAGCACGCCGAAGGCGTAGATGTCCGCCCGGTGATCCATGTGCGGGTCGCTCGACGCCTGCTCCGGAGCCATGTAGGCCGGACTCCCGACGACGATCCCCGTCGCGGTGATCGGTCCCGCGGTAGCGGCCTCGGTGACCGCGCGCGCAATGCCGAAGTCGGCGACGAGCGCATGCCGCGCCGAGAAGAGCACGTTCTCGGGCTTGATGTCGCGGTGAATGATCTGGTGGGCGTGCGCGAAGGCGATGGCATCGGCGATCTCGCGCAGGATCCACACCGCCTCGCCGACCGGCAGCTCGCCGTCGCGGGCCAGCCGCGTCCGCAGCGACTCGCCTGTGATGTAGGGCATCACGTAGTACAGGTACCCGTCCGCCTCGCCGGAGTCGATCAGCCCCAGGATGTGCGGGTGCTGCAGGCTGGCGACGATGCGAATCTCGCGCAGGAACCGTTCCGGACCTAACGAGTGCGACAGGTCATGGCGCAGCACCTTGATGGCCACCGGCCGGTCGTGCTTCCGGTCGCGGGCCAGATACACGGTCGCCATGCCGCCGACGCCGAGCTCGCGCTCGATCTGGTACCGGCCGCCAAATACGGTCGTCAGCTGCTCGAGGGCGTTCACGGGAGATGGAGAGTCGGGCCGGGGGCGGGCCGGATGGCCCGCCGGAACCGCTGTCGAACCTGTCGAGAACGACGGGATACCGCCAGAGAGCCCTCGCGGGACACCGGAAACCGGGGTCACATTCGGAGTCCTCCTCCTGGCCACCGACGCATGCGCCGATCCGCCCTCTCCCGCCTCGCCGTCCTTGGCGCCTTCCTGGCGTGCGACACGACCGTCGAGTCGCCGGCACCTCCGGCGGGCGATTACCAGCCCGCCCGATTTGCCGACCCGGACCGGGCCACCCGGCTCGCCGCCGCCTTCCCAGGGATCGACTCGATCTTCCGCGAGTTCGCCGGCTCGAACCGGGTCCCGGGCATCGGCTATGCCATTCTGGTGGACGGCCGGCTCGCGCACATCGGCATGGCCGGCGTGCGTGATGTCCCGTCGAATGCACCGGTCGAATCGACCACCGTCTTCCGCATCGCGTCGATGACCAAGAGCTTCACGGCGCTCGCCATCCTCAAGCTGCGGGACGGGGGGAAGCTCTCGCTCGACGACCCGGCGGAGCGGTACGTCCCCGAGCTGGCGGGCCTGGCCTACCCCACCGCCGATTCCCCGCGCCTGACGATCCGGCATCTGCTGTCGCACTCGGCCGGTTTCCCCGAGGACAACCCCTGGGGGGACCAGCAGCTCGACCGCACCGACGACGAGATGGCGGCCATGATGCGGCGCGGCATCCCCTTCTCCAATCCGCCCGGGACCGCCTACGAGTACTCCAACTACGGCTTCGCCATCCTCGGCCGCATCGTCGCGAACGTCTCCGGGCAGCCGTATGCCCGGTATCTGCGCGAGCAGATCCTCGAGCCGCTCGGGATGACGGTCACGACGATGGAGGCGGCGTCGGTGCCGCCGGAGCGCCTCGCGCACGGGTATCGCTGGGAGGACGACACCTGGAAGCTCGAGCCGCCGCTGCCGGACGGGGCGTTCGGCGCGATGGGAGGCATGCTGACCTCCATTCACGACCTTGGCCGCTGGGTAGCGTTTCTGCTGGACGCGTACCCGCCCCGGAGCGACCCCGAAACCGGTCCGGTGAAGCGCTCGTCGGTGCGCGAGATGCAGCAGCTCTGGCGCTCGCGGCCGTCCCGCGTGACGCGGGCCGGCGCCGACGGCGCGATCTCACTGTTCAGCGGCGGCTACGGTTACGGACTGGGGGTCACGCAAACGTGCCTGTTCAATCATGTCGTGGCGCACAGCGGAGGCCTCCCCGGCTATGGCTCGCAGATGCGCTGGCTCCCGGACTACGGGGTCGGGATCATCGCGATGGGGAACCTCACCTACACCGGCTGGGGGAACGTCATCACGCAGGCGTTCGACCGGCTTTCCTCCACGGGCGCGCTCCGGCCGCGCGAACCGGCGCCGTCGGCCGCACTGCTCTCCGCGCGCGACGCGGTGACGCGACTCGTGCTGCGGTGGGACGATGCCCTCGCCGACAGCGTGGCGGCGATGAACCTCTATCTCGACACGTCGGAGGAGCGCCGGCAGCGCACCATCGAGGCACTCCTGCGGGAGGTGGGCGAGTGCGCGGACGACGGGCCGTTCGTGGCCGAGAATGCGCTGCGGGGGGAGTGGATGATGCGGTGCACGCGTGGCCGGTTGCGGGTGTCGATCACCCTCGCGCCAACCGTACCGCCGGGGGTGCAGTACCTCAACGTGAGGCGCGCCGGCCCGGATGAGGTGCTCGGGCCGCCCCCGGCGTGCCCCACGAACTAGCGTCGAGCGCCAGGCGCCGAGGGGTCGGTCGTCGATGGCCCGGCGAACGCGCCCAAGGGGTGGATGGTGAAGCGGCCGTGAACTCCAGCCCGCGGCGCCCTGCGCTCACCGCCCCGCGCTCATACCATTGCCATCACCAGGCCCGACCGGATCTTGGGAACGAACCAGGTGGACTTGGGCGGCATGAGCTTGCCCTGCAGGCAGACCCTGATGAATTGCTCCATGGTCACCGGCGGGAGGGTGATCGCGCACGCGTGGTGCCCCGCGTCGACCTGCTGCTGCAGCCAGTGTGCGTCCCGGTTGGCGCCGACGTAGGTGATACGGTCGTCGCGGGCGTCTTCGATCCCGAAGCACTGGTCGAACAGGAGCCGCTGGACGATCTCGGCGTCGATGTCCTGGGCCGCGTCGGCGGGATCGTAGGTTCCCGGCTTCGGGCGAAGGGCCCACCAGGTTCGCCCGTCGTAGAGTCCGATCTCATGCGTGCAGTCCGGCTGGAGCACGCCGGGGCCGGGGAACCGCTCCACGTCGAAGTGCGTTTGAATCTGTGCCAGCAGCCCGGCCTTCTGGTGGGGCGCGAGGTCGACCATGCGGTTGTACGGCGCGATGGTCATGGTTGATGCCGGGAAGACCACCGCGAGGTAGTGCTCGTAGCCGAGCATGGCCGCGGCGGCGCTGCGGTGGTTGCCGTCGGCGACGTAGGCGCGCGGCTCTCTGGCCACGAGCGACCGGAACCGCGCGATGTCGTCGGGGCGATCCACGATCCAGACGCGGTGGTGGTTCCGCTGCTCGTCGTCGGTTTCGAAGCTGGGCGGGTGGGCCGCCGCGTATTCGCGGAGGGCCGCCAGCAATGCGCCGTCGGCGTCGTCCACCGCGAGGTTGACCGTGCCCATGTCGGTGTGCGTGACTTGGGTGAGCACGGCGCGACCCCTGGCCTTCACCTCGCGGATCCCCTCGTTGCGGATGACGGTTCCGCCGGGGTTCTCCGGGGTCCGGATCTCGCTCGTGCGGGCGCAGCCGCCGAGTCCGATCTGCGGCCTGGTTTCGTGACCCGGCCTCGTGATCTCATACACCCAGAGGATGTTCATGGCCTTGCGGACCATGGGGTCGTTCATGAGGCGGGCCATGTTGGCGACCGCGCGGGCGAGGGTGGCCTTGGACCCTTCCTCGCCGATGTCCTCGGGGGTGCGCACATCGCAGTGCGGCATGGTCACCCGGAGGACGGAGAAGGGGCGCTGGCGCAGCAACTCCCAGACCTCGCGGTCGCTCTGGAACTCGTCGTAGTTCGGCGCTCCGAGCTTGTCGGCAGCGGCCGAGTCCGCGGCGACGAGAGCGCGGGCGATGGGGTCGAGGGTGATCATGGTACCTTGGAAGCTGTCGCCGGCCGCGCCGCCCTTCCAGCCCCGGCGCGCTTCGGGGATACGCCTCGAGAGCCGTGCAACGCGCCGGAGGCCGGCGCGAAGGCCAGGTCAACGCGGAAGCAGGAGTTCGCTTCGGCCGTCCTGGGAGCGGCCAGCCGAGCCAGATCAGTGCGAAGTGTCGGCCGGGCGGCGGAAAGGCGCCTGGACCTGTCGCTTACTTCGGCTTCACCTTGGCCTTCAGTTCCTCGATGAAGTGCTGGACCAGCACCACCTCATCAGGCCTCGGCTGCTCGTTTCCGACCTGACGAGTGAACAGGAACCGCTTCCCGTCCGGACTGACGTCGAACGGCACCGCCCCAACCGGTGCAAACGGCTGCGTCGAGAAGAGCGGCTTCGGGATGCCAGTCGTGAACGCAGCGCCCGGAACGACCGGCACACCGACCAGCTGGCCGGTTCCGGGATCGTTGTAGAGCAGCTCGCGCCCGTCACGAGACCACCTGGGGACGCTGCCACCCGATATCGACACCTGTCGCTTGGTCACCTTCGTGTCTGGAAACGGCCGCACGTACACCTCGGCCGAGCCCGTCTCATCCGACTGGTACGCGAGCCACCTCCCATCAGGCGAGACCGTGGGGAAGTTCTGGGTTCCACTCTCGGCGATGAGCATGCGGGGCGTGGTATCGCCGTCGGTGCGGAGGCCGTAGATGTCGCCCGCATGGGTGTACACGATCCACGTGCCGGCCGCCGCGTAGGACGGCTGCGAAGCCACCCCTACCGCATTCCTCACGAGTTGGGTGGGCAACACGCTGCCGTCCGCAGGAACGCGCCAGATACCGTCTGCCCTGTTGAAGACGAGAAACCGGCCATCGGGCGACCACGAAGGGCTGTTCCCGAGGTCGGAAACGCGCGTCGCGGGCCCACGGTCCAGCTGCTTGACCCAGACCTGGCGCGCGGCCGGTGTGCCCATCGCGATCGCGACCGTGCGTCCGTCCGGCGAAAGGCTGGTACGCCCGGCAAGTTCGCCAGACCATTCCGGATCCACGGGCGTCGCGCTCCCGTCGCGAGCAACCCAGGCCAGCTCCCGCTTCAGTGCCATCGAGCGGCCGCTCGTGAACAGGAGCGCGCCGGTGCTGGAGGCGGCGATGTCGACGCGCGCGTTGCCGACGACGGCGACTCCGCCCGTGATCGCAACGGCGTCGCCGGTGATGGCGAGAGCGTCCAGGTCGAATGCCGCTGCCATCAGGGCTCCACCGTCGGTGACATAGAGAAGGTGCCCTGAGGATGCGTACCACGCCCGCAGACCACGGGTCAGCACCTTGTGCGTGCCCGTGCGCGTGTCCAGTACCCCGATGTCCCACGTCGAGAAGTTCCCGCCCCCTCGGGAGATGGTGAACAGCACCCCCCGCCCCCTGGGAAGGACAAACGGCTGGAAGTGGTAGAGCTCACCGGACGCGTTGTCCGGCCGGCTGACGACCTCCGGCACCCCACCCGTCTCCTTCACCCGGGCCACGCCATCGCCCTCGAGGTGGCCGTCGAAGTAGACGTTGCCATCGTCCGCCCACGACACGCCGCCGAGGTCGACCAGGGAATCCGTGAGTACCTGCGCGGGCCCGCCTCCCAAGGCGACACGTTTGATCGCGCGCCTGCCAAGCGTCGAAGTGAACGCGAGGGAGCGACCGTCGGGCGAGAACGACGGGTTCATCCCACCCTCGGTCCCCGGGATCGGCGTCGCGCGCAACTGGCCGAGGGGCCGGATCCAGAGCTGCCCGCCCCCTGCCGCGCCGCTCGGCCCGGCGTACGCAATCATGCGGCCGTCGGGCGAGAGGGTGATCCGGTTCGCCAGAGTCCGGTCGCTCAGGGCCTGGCTGTCGGGGAAGAAGAGGCTGAGCCAGGCAACGTCACGCGGCTGGGCGGGACGGCTCCACCCCCACGCGGCGGCCACGATCGCGACAAGCGCGACCGCCGCCGTCACCATGAACATGGTCCGCGAGACGCCGCTCGCGAGCACGGCGGGGGCGGATATGGCGGCCGTCCCGGGCGTCGTGAACGTCGGTGACGCGAGCGCGTCGCTGAACGCCTTCGCGCTGTCGAACCGGTCGGCGGGCAGCTTCTCGAGGGCCTTGGCGAGGGCTGCCACCACGTTGGGGGGCACGTTGCGCCGGAGGTCGCTCACCGGCCGGGCCACATCGGTGATGATCTTCATTATCACCTGCTGCGCGGCGCCGCCGATGTGCGGCGGCTGCCCCGCCAGCATCTCGTACAGCACACTGGCCAGCGAGTACACGTCGCTCCGCGGCGTGATCTCCTTCTCCGCCGTCGCCTGCTCGGGGCTCATGTAATGCGGCGTCCCTAACGAGAGGCCGGTCTCCGTCATCCGGCCTCCCGCAGCGGCCGAGACCGCGAGCGCGATGCCGAAGTCCGCGACCATCGGACGGCCGTCGTGCAGCAGGATGTTCTCGGGCTTGATGTCCCGGTGGATCACCCCGCGCCGGTGCGCATAGTCGAGGGCCTCCGCCACCTCGCGCGCGATGCGGATCGCTTCTTCGACGCCGAGCTGCGTCTCCCGGTTCAGCCGGTCCCGCAGGGTCTCCCCTTCAATGAAGGGCATGACGTAGAACAGGAATCCATCCGCCGTCCCCGAATCGAACAGCGGCAGGATGTGCGGATGGCTCATCGACGCCGTCGTCTTGATCTCCTGCACGAACCGCTCGGCGCCCAGCACGGCGGCCAGTTCCGGTTTCAGTAGCTTGAGCGCGACCTTCCGGTCGTGCTTCAGATCCTCGCAGAGGTAGACCGACGCCATCCCGCCCTCGCCGAGGTGACGCTCGATGCGGTAGCGGCCGGCGAGGGCGGTGTTGAGGCGGTCAGTCTGGGCTGGCACGAGGCAAAGATGCCGGCCCCCGCCGCGCTTGGCGAGTCCCGCCCAGGCAGGAAGGCCGATGCTGGCGAGAGCGTTACGGGGGAGTCGGGCGCCCGCGGTCGTCAGGGGTCGCCGCACACGATCGTGCGTTCTCCCCGACAGCCCTTCGCGCACCGGGGCCTGATGGTGGCCAGGCGTCCGTCCCACAGCGCAGCGTTCGGGAGGCCTCATGAGAGTCGAAACCAGAAAGGTCTTCGAGCAGGGCCTGGTCGCCGGAGTCCTCGGCCACATCGTCGTCGCCCTGGTCTTTGCCGTGAGCAACCTGCTCGCCGGCCGGCCCCTGCTGCACACGCCCGCGCTCCTCGGAGCATCCCTCTTCTACGGGCTCACGGATCCGTCGCAGCTGGAGATTCAGGCCGCCTACGTCTTTGCCTACAACGGCACCCACCTCCTGCTGTTCATGCTGCTGGGGTTGATCGGGTCGTGGCTCACGATGATCGCCGATCGCGGCTGGCAGCTGTGGTACCTGGCCACGTTCTTCTTCCTCTTCATGGCGTTCCACATCTTCGGCCTGATTCAGCTTCTGGCGGTGCCGGTGCGAACGTCATTCCCGGACGCCACGCTGTGGGTGGCCGGCCTCCTGTCGACCGCCGCGATGGCCGCCTACTTCATCAGAACCCACCCCCGACTGAGGGCGCAGCTGGCGCACTGGCAGGAGCAGTGACCCGAACGCGGCACGCCGCGAGGAGCGAGACCGGGTCAGCGTGGAAGGGCGGCGAGCACGAACCAGGAGTCCGGCACCGGGGCCCATGCGTCCCGCTCGCTCCGCCGGTATCGCAGCGAGAGGGCCGCCCCGCCGCCGCCCTGGAAGTACCGCAACACGTATGGGTGCAGACCGGCCCGCAGGGCGATCATCCCGGTCCGCTCTTCGATCCCGTGCAGTCCATCGTTGTTCACGACCCCCCGGCCTCCGATCTCCAGCGTGCTCCCGTCGTCTGACGCCAGGTTGAACTCGTAGAGCCCATCGGCCGGCACGCGCAGAAAGCCGGACAGCTTGAGCGCATACCGTTCGGGCGCGCCGGCGCCCGGCAAGGTGACCGACGTGGCCATCGTCTCCCGCGTCGGCCGCAGGGTGTCGATCGCGCGAACGGAGCGGATCGACGCCTCATAGTACAGCTGCCGGATCCCCGGCCCGACCACCACGAGCCGATCTGCCGGCCGATACGCCGTCTGCGTGAACGTGGCGGCACGGGGCGCGCTCGATCGACCGTCGCCCGTGAACGCGCGCGCGCTGACCGTCACGCCCTCCGGCGTCACGGCCACCCGCAGGGGACTCTCGTACCTCGCGCTCGACCGCGTGGGCTCCGTGCCGTCGAGCGTGTACCGGATCTCCGCGTCAGGCATCATGGTCCGCAACCGGAGCATCACGTGTCCATCGAGGGTCAGCCGATCGCCCTCGAGGCCCTCGACGTGCGGAATGCGGTAGTGGACGCCCAGTCGCGCCAGGGAACGCAACGCCGCCGGCATCCGCGCCACGAAGCTCTCCCAGTCGCGGGCTTCACGCGACGACCATGTCACCTCCGCCAGGGCCAGCGCGCGCGGCCACGCCATGTACTCCACGGCGGCCGGAGTCTTCAGATACTCGGTCCAGACGTTGGCCTGGGCGCCAAGGATGTGCGTGGCCTCGTCGACCGTCAGCGAGTCGGGAACCGGCTCGAACGAGTACACGCGCTCGATCGGGATCAGGCCGCCGATGGCCAGCGGCTCGAAGCGCGCGTCGCCCTGGTAGTAGTCGAAGTACAGGTGCGAATTCGGCGTCATGATGACGTCGTGCCGCTCCCGGGCGGCCTGGATCCCGCCGCTCACGCCGCGCCACGACATCACCGTGGCCGCCGGGGCGAGCCCGCCCTCGAGGATCTCGTCCCACCCGATCAGGGCCCGCCCGCGCGCCATCAGGAACCGCTCGATGCGCCGGATGAACCAGCTCTGCAACTCGTGTTCATCCTTCAGGTTCTCGCGGCGGATGATCTCCTGCGCCACCGGGCTCGCCCGCCAGCGCGTCCTGGGCGCTTCGTCCCCGCCGATGTGGATATACCGTCCGGGGAAGAGCGCCATCACCTCGGCGAGCACGCCCTCGAGGAACTCGAAGGTCTGCTCATGGGGGCAGAAGATGTCCTCCGAAACGCCCCAGGTGGTCCACACCTCGAACGGACCCGGCGTGCACGCGAGCTCCGGATACGCGGCCAGCGCCGCCCGGGCGTGTCCCGGCATCTCGATCTCGGGAACCACCGTGACGTAGCGCTCGGCGGCGTATCTCACCACGTCCCTGATCTCGTCCTGCGTGTAGAAGCCGCAGTGCGGCACGCCGTCGCCGATGTACGGCTGGAAGTTCTTCTCGACCATCGTCTCCCTGCGGCACCCGCCGACGCTCGTCAGGCGCGGGTACCGCTGGATCTCGACGCGCCACCCCTGGTCGTCCGTCAGGTGCCAGTGGAAGCGGTTGAACTTGTAGCGCGCCATGACGTCGATGTACCGCTTCACGAAGCTCACCGGCATGAAGTGGCGGGCGACGTCGAGGTGGAGGCCGCGGTACGGGAAGCGCGGTGTGTCGACGATGGTGACCGCGGACACGGCGCCCAGCGGCGCCGGGCAGCGGGCCGCGGCGCACCGGCTCACGCCATCGTCGAGCAGCTGGCGCAGGGTCTGGAGTCCGTAGAACAGCCCCGCGCCTGTGGGCGCCGAGATTTCGATGCCTTCGGGCGCGGCCGTCAGCGTGTACGCGCCCTCCTTCCCGGCGACCAGCGTCTGGATCAGGCGAAGCCGGATCGAGCCCTCGCGCGCGCGGCGTCCGGAGGTGACCGGAACCGGGCGGCCGGCGGCGGCAGAGGCGATCTCGGCCGCCAATCCGGCCAGCGCCTTGAGCTCGGCGCTGGTCGTGTCGGCGACGAAGACCTCGAGCGTGTCTGGCGCGACCCAGGCGCCCGACAGCGTCCGCGCGACGTGAGGAGCCGGGATGACCGGGACGATACGCTCCGGGCGCGGCGGGACCGCGGGCGGCGGCGTGCACGCGCCGAGCACCAGAACCGTGACAATCGCGAAGCGTGCTCGCGTTGGCGTCCCCATTCGCGGCATGGGTGTCCCCCCGATGCACGCTGCCGCGCCGTCAGCGGTCATGGCTGCCTCACGAGGTCGAGCCAGCTGGGCGTGGAAACGCGCCGGCGGGTTCGCTGGGGACCGACTTACTCACCGAGGCTCCGGACATCCGCGAGATCCTTCGGACGGCCGCTGGCTCGCTTGTTCCGCACCAGCGCTTCGCGTCCGATGAAGCGCACGGGAGCCCCGAACAGCATCCCCGCAAGAGATCCCTGCTCGGCCTCGTCGAACTCCACGCCGCTGATCGACGTCATCACGTCGATGCGATAGGGAGGCAGGCCGAGTTGCACCACCTGGCCGGGCGTGGAGAAATCCGACACCTTGACGTTCAGCGCAACCAGAGGCGCACCGAACTCGGCGAGGGCATCCCACACACGGCTGGCGTTCGACTCGTTCGGTGCTATCCAGATGTCGAGGTCACCGGTCACGCGAGGCACCCCGTGGGCGGCCAGGGCATGCGCACCAACCACGAGGAACCGGACATCGTGCGCGACGAAGGCTGCCAATACGTCGCGAAAGTCGGCGATCACGTGCTTCCGAGGTGATCGGCCAGCGTGGCCACGACCACCGGCATCGTGGCCCGGGTATACGTCGGCAGGCTGCGACCGGAAACGCGCCACGCCTCCTCGGTGAGGAGTGCCACCGCCGCTGCCCGCTCATCCGGCGTTCCGCCCATTCGGGCATCACCCGCCTCGGCGCTGGTCAGGGGCACCACACGGGCCGTCATCCGGGAGGGATCCATGCCGGAAATCTACTCTGGCTGGATCTCGGTTCCCACTCGGGTCCAGCCGGCCCGCGCGGAACCGATCCTCGTACCGCGCGCTGTTTCGTGGCTCTGATCACGGGATCGGTCCCTGCCGCCGGAGTCGATTGGCGGCCGTCGCGAAATGCAGGAAGTACCGGCGGAGGCCTTCCGCGGAATGCGCGTCAACCGACGGATCGAAGAAGAGCCGGCAGAACTCCTCGCGCCCCCGGAGGATCTCGCGACGCCGGCCTCCGGCCCATCGCGGATCCGCCGCGGTCAGATCGAACAGATCGAGCGCGCGGGCCAGTGCGCCGTCGAATCGGGACGCGTTGCGGTTGCCGTACGCGCGAATTGCCCGGTCGCCTTCGCTCCCGACGTTCGCCAGCTGCTCCACGAGCGAGAACGAGTGCCACCGTGCGGCCAGGCCGCCCTCGAGCGCCGGCTCGGTCATTCGTCGCGCACCAGGTGGCGGACCACGCCGCGGATGGCCGCGCGGATGCCCTCGTCTTCAACCCCGCGGCTGCGGTTGCCGCGCGCCGGACGGACGTTGATCATCGAGTCGAACTCCAGCCAGTCATCGCCCGATTCGTCGGGATACAGGTTGATGCCCCAGACGTCAGCTTGCGCCGAGCCGTCGTCGAGCAGTGCCGTTTCCTCGTCGGCCTGCAGCTCGGCGCCGATCGCCATGATCCCGCGGCGCACGTCAACCACCGCCTTGATCATCTCGCCGAACCCCGACGCCGCTTCCGCGGCCAGCGCCGTTCGCGTGATGGGGGTCCTGACGATCCGCGAAAGGCGCTCACCGTCAGACCTTGAGCCTCACCAGGTCCACGCCGGCTTCCCTGAGCATGCGCGTGGCGGTGTCGTTGAGCGGGTATGCCTCGTTGTACACGACGCGGCGGATCCCGGCGTTGATGATCATCTTGCTGCAGAGCAGACACGGCGAGTACGTGGTGTACAGCGTGGCGTCCTTGATGGCGATGCCGTGGTACGAGGCCTGGACGATCGCGTTCTCCTCGCCGTGCGAGCAGAGGCATTCCTCCAGGTTCCTGCCGCTCTCGCTGAATCCGTTGCAGCGCGGGCATCCGCCTTCATTGCAGTTCTTCACACCGCGCGGGGTGCCGTTGTATCCCGTGCTGATGATCCGCCGGTCGGCCACGATCACCGCCGCCACCTGGCGCTTCATGCAGTTGCTGCGCGCGGCGACCTGCTTCGCGATGTCCATGAAGTACTGATCCCACGACGGGCGCGCGAACGACACTTCCAGCTCCTTCAGTGCGGCCCCCAGGTTGGCCGCGAACTCCTCGAGCGTCCCCGTATTCTCGATGACGCGGTTGGCCAGCCGCTCGGTTTCGAGCAGCTGTTGCGCCGCCGCGTTGCTGCTGGCGAACTCCCGTTCCTCCTGGCGAATGAAGTCCTGCAGCGTCCGCGCGTCGCCATCCCGGTCCCGCCTGAGCGCGCGCTCGAAGCGAGCCTCGAGCGGGGCGAAGATGTGGAAGAGCGAGAACGACCCGGCTTTCCTGAGCGCGGCAACCTCCGCCGGGTGCCGGATACTGTCCACCGCGTAGTTGCGATCGGGCTGCATCTTCGCCACGGTCAGCTCGGCCAGCGCCCCCGGTCCATGGCGCTCGCGGAGCTCGTTGCCGAGCGCGATGAGGTTCTCGCGCACGTCGGGAAGTCCGCGCTGCTTCGCCTCCTCCCGGATCACGTCGGACAGCGACAGGTACTGGAAGCCACGCGCCGCGAGGGCCTGGCCGGCGGTGGTCTTGCCGCCTGCGTTCCGTCCGGTCAGTCCGATGATGATCATGGGACGAATCCAGCGATCCGCCGCACGGGCCGGCCGGATCGACGCGATGAGCGACGGCCGGCCCCGCAGATCCGCCGAATGCCGTGCTCACGCATCAGGCTCTCGGTCTCCGCAAGGAAGGCAGCGGCGGGAGCGGTGTACGATCCGGACGCTTTCCGAGCAGGTTGCGAAGTGCCATCTCCACCAGCTCGGACATGGTGCGCCGGCTGCGCGCGGCCTCGCGCTTCAGCGGGGCCATCACCGAGTCGTCGATGTCGAGCGTCGTCTTCACTTGGATAGCCATACACATCGTATGGCTGTATGTCAACGAGCGCGGCGGCAGCGCCAGCGGGCAGCGAACGCCCGGCTCTCCGACCGGCGCTGTTCTCCGGCTCCGGGAAGGAGCGGTCCGGGATCCGCGCTGCTGAGAGACTCACGGATTGAGCGGTGGCCGTTTCGACCGCGCGGCAGTACGCTATTCCCGGACTGCCCCCGGATCGTCATCATGACCAGCCGCTACCCTGCCCTCGCCCCGCTCCACCCGGCCATCCCCGCCGAGGATGGCCTCGTCCTCCGCGGGCACCTCGTGTACCCGCACCGCAAGGTGGGGACGAGATACCCGCTCGCCGTCCTGGCGCATCAGTACCCGGCGACACGGGACAGCTATGCGCCGCTCTGCGCCGACCTGCACGCGCTGGGCGTGGCGACGCTGGCGTTCGACCTCCGCGGGCACGGCGAGTCGACGTGGACGCCGTCGGGTCTCCGGGTGGCGCCGACCCCCGCCGAGCCGACGATGGAGGCGTTCGGCGCCGCGTTCATGGCCAGCGCGAGCCGCGTCGGGTTCCCGCACATTGCCGACGATATCGTGCGCGTGGCGTCGTGGGGACTGGCCCAGAACTTCATCGACAGTTCACGCCTGATGCTCGTGGGATCGAGCGTGGGCGGAACCGGCGTGCTGCTCGCTGCTGCGCGGCTCAAGGCACCGCTCCGCGCCGTGGTAACGTTCGGGGCCGCAGGCGCGCCGGTGCATGCGGCCGACGCGATGGAGCGCATCCGCGCCAACTGTCAGGCGCTTTCGACTCCGATGCTGCTCACGACGTCGGAGGAGGATCCCTTCGGCGGCGCCGACCTGGCTCGCACCTGGAGCAAGGGGCTGAGGCACGTCGAGACGCGGATCGTGCCGGGTGGCGATCACGCGATGGCGATCTACTACGCCGTCCGGCGCGAGGTGCTGGCGTTCGTGACGAAGACCATGGCAGCGTCTTCGCGCTCGCGCGGCGCCGGGTCTCGACCGCGCCGGCGGTAACGGCACGGAGCACGATGCGCCGGGCGGCGCTGGGCCGTCTCCCCCGGCGATCGGGAGGCGGAACCTGCGGGTGCGCGCTGTCCGGGGGCCGGACGTGCTAACGGACCACCCGCACCAGTCGTGAGGTGATCACGCCACCCCTCAGGACCTCCAGCCGGAGTTCTCCCGGGGCGCCCGGTTCGTACTCGAAGTCGTAGGTTTCGCCGACGCCAATGGTGAGGACGGCCGGCTTCACCATCGCCTGATTCGGTGGCAGGTCGGCTCCGTCCTTGGCGACGGATCGCCATTGCACGGGCCCGTTGTCGCCGCGCAGTGAGACCTGGACCGTGTTGTTCGGCTGGATGTTGATGATCCGGAATCGATGCTTCACACCGGTCCTGATCTGCAGCGGGGGTGGATTCGTCGACCGATTCATCTCGACGGCGGGGACGCCCGGTCCCGCGCCACCCAGCAGGATGATGTGATCCACCTCAGGGTCGAAGCGGGCGCCCGGCTCGATCACGATCAGCGCGCCGTACATCCCGGACACCAGCTGGCGGGGATCGTGGCCGTGCGTGTGATAGATGAATGTCCCCGAGCGCGGCGGGGTGAAGCGCACGTCGAAGGTCTGGCCGGGATTCACCGGGGGCATGATCTGTCCGGACTGTCCGCTCCATCCGGGCACGCCGTCATTGAAACTCTCGAGCTCGATGCCGTGCCAGTGAATCGCGAGCGACTCTCCGATGTTGTTCACGACGCCGATGACCACCGGCTCCCCCCTCGTCAGGATGATCGGCGGACTCGGCGTTTCCGGTGCTCGGTAGCCGGATGGCGGCGGCGCGCCGTCACGGAGGAACGTGAACCCCATCCCCGGGTTGGGACCATACCGATTCGGCAACGACTGGACCCGGAGCGTGAAGCGCTTCCGCTCGTGGGTCTCGAGGTCCGGCGCCGCGGTCTCATCGCCCGGCTGCACCGTGATGCCGAGCACCAGGCCGGCCATCGCGCGCTCGATATCGTGCTCCGCGTGTTCGTCCGCGGCCTGCGAACCCACGGCATCACCGGCCCGCATGCGACCGGTCACGTGGGCCAGGAGGTGGCAGTGGAAGAGCCAGTTCCCAACGCGATCCGGCACCCACCGCATCATCATGGTGGTGCCCGGTTCCATGTACTCGGTGGTGACGAGCCGGCGGTTCGGCGAGCCGAAGATGACGTCGCGAAGTGCCGATCCCCGGCTTTCGACCGTGTAGAAGGTGCCGTGCAGGTGCATCGGGTGCGGCGCGGCACTCGCGTTGATCACGCGCCATTCGACAGCCTGCCCGAACGGAAGCGTCAGGCGTTCCGTGTGCGGCCACGACCGGCCGTTGATGGCCAGGGTCACTTTCCGCGGTGTGCCCGGCGGAGGAACGGGACCGAGCCATTCGCTCATCAGGAAGACGCGATCCTCCGCCGCGGCCGTTGCCGGCGAGTCGACGATGAGAGCGCCGGTCAGCTGGCTGTCTTCTCCCGTGCGGTCCGCGAATGCGGAATCCGACGTCTGGCCCCAGTAGTAGTAGGTCCCCGGCGCATCGGCCCTGAACCGGAACTCGAGGGTGCGACCGGGCGGGACGGGCACGGTCACGTCCTGCGCCGCAGGCCGATGGACGAGCCCGTGCATTCTGACGGTGTCCGTCAGCCGGTTCCGCACCGAAACGCGCAGCTCGGTCCCCGCCGGGACACGGATGAGCGGGCCGGGGATCTCCGGAGACCCACCCTCGAGGGCGAATGCGTGGACGTTCCTGATCGGACCGCCCGCGCCTTCCGGCCGCCAGATCCCCGGGACGACGTCGAGGCGCACCGCCAGCGTCCTGCCAGTCAGCGTTCCGGCCCGGCGCGTGTTGTCGTGCGTCGCCACGTCGGCGGGCGGCGCGGGCGTGAAGCCGGCGGGAAACCGTGAGGCGCTCGCGGGTTGTGCGGACGCGGGTGCCGTTCCGACCGCCATCGATCCGACCACCAGCAGGAGTTCCAGGCGCGGACGCATCAGCCGGGGGGGCGAATGGTGGGAGGCAGTTCGAGGGCAGGCCGGCGCTGTCCACGATGGCACGTGGTGCAGTTCACCTGGGGATTCGTGCTCCGCAGGTTGGGAATCCGTCTCAGGTGCTCGTTGTTGATCGCGGCCATCATGACCGACATCTCGCGCGCGATCTGCTTCGTCGGCTTCTCGTCGGAATCCCAGGCCCCGGGCCGGTGGCAGTGCGTGCAGTCGACCCCGAGCGCCACGGTGAACCCGAACTCCATGATCCGGAGGAATCGTCCGGCCGTTGCGTTCCGGTACTGCTGCACGTTGTTGAAGACCTCCACCGCCGGCATCTCCTCCCGGCCGGCGATGAACTTCCGCAGTTCCGCCAGGGCTGCCGCCTGATCGAACGGCGGCGCCGCCTGCGCCGAGTCGCGCACCTGCGCCGCGGCACGCGTCGTCTGCAGGGCGGCGAGAACGACAGCGGTGGCGAGCAGCTTCCAGCGGGCATCCCTCATTCCTTCCCCCGGTCACAGGCCGGAACACAATACCCCCGGCCGTCACGGCATGGCAAGACGCGTCCTCGGAATCCGCTCCTCAGCGGCCCTTTGGCCGTGCCCGCCCCACGATGATCGTGATGTTGTCCGTCCCCCCGCCGTCGAGCGCCTCCTCGAGCAGCTGCTCCGCCGCCTGACGAGCGCTCGTCATCGAGCCGAGCACCTCGGCGATCCGTTCGTCGCTGACGTGTCGCGTCAGGCCGTCGGAACACATGAGGTGGACGTTGTCCCAGTCGGCCTCGAGGCGGGTCACCACCGGCATGGTGGAATCGGCGCCGAGCGCGCTCGACAGCACGTTGGCCATGGGCGTCTTCGACGCCGCGGTGCGGGTCAGCACGCCGTCGTCCACCAGGTCCTGGGCGACGGTCTGGTCACGCGTCACCTGCGTCAGCGTGCCGTGGCGCCAGACGTAGTAGCGCGAGTCGCCGAGCTGGAGCAGGTGGTAGGTGGGCCAGATCCCGATGTAGAGCGTGAGCGTGGTGGCCATGGTGCCGGCGATGCCCTGCTCGGCGCGCCGGCGCAGGACCGCCTGGTGCGCCCGCATGGCGGCGGCCTGCAGTTCCTCGGCGAAGTTGCTGTCGTCCGCGCGGGCGCCGTAGTAGACCAGCATGCTGTCGTTCACGTACTGCATCACGGCTTCGAGCGCCGTGGCACTGGCTTCGGCGCCACCCGTGCCGCCGCCCACGCCGTCGGCGACCATCGCGAGGTACGCGAGGCGCTGCTCGGCCTGCGGCAGTCGTTCGGTGGTGTCGATGTTGCTCGAGATCACGTCGACGCGCTTGTGGATCGTGGCGATGAGGAAGCGGTCCTCGTTCTGCTTCCGCACCTTGCCGACGTGCGACAGTCCCCACGTGTCGATCTCATCGTCGCGTGGCGCCCGTGACGGCGACGTGTCGCTCATGCCGATCTCCCGCGCTGGCGTGCCAGAGAACCTCCGCTAGCGATCGTTCATCCACCGATCTTCGAGCACCGCGACCGGCCTCAGGTAGTCCTTGCCGCCCACCGTGAGCTTCGCGACGTAGCTGCCGGGGGCTGCCCCGGCTCCTCCGCCTCCGCGACCGCCGGTGGCGCCGGCGCAGCTGACATCGGGTGTGGGGCCTCGTCCCTGTGGTGCGGCCGCGGCGCCGGCCG
>JABWBJ010000244.1 GCA_013360595.1 Gemmatimonadaceae bacterium
ACCGCGGGCCAGCACTCGCCCGCGCCGCAGGCCCAGTTCGGCCACCGCGTCGACGGTGACCACCCCGATCTCCACCCCGGAGAGCGAGACCGTGACCCGCGATGATCCGCGGCTGGCCTCCGCGAGCGCGGTCACGACCAGCGGCGCCGGGAACCCGGACAGATCCGTGACTGGCTCGGAGAGCCGCGCCTGCCGGGGTCGCCTCCCACCGGACGCCTCCGGCCCGGGATCCCCGCTTCTCCTCAACGCCCTGCCCTCTGCGGCTGACGCTCACGCAGAGAGGCCGAAGGGCGGTCCACTGAAAAAAGCGGAGTACCGGGCTCCAACTTTCTCAGAGAACACAACCCTCCGGCCCCTGAACCTGCACCGGATAACCGTCCGGTTGATCTACTCGTCAGCGACCTCCTGCTCGGCCGCCACCACCGGCCGGATCCCGAGCACTCCCTTCACCTTCTCCTCGATCTCCGCCATCAGGACCGGATTGTCCTTCAGGAAGAGCTTCGCATTCTCCCGGCCCTGGCCGATCCGCTGGCCATTGTAGCTGAACCAGGCCCCCGACTTCTCGATGATGTTCGACTCGGAGCCGATGTCCACCAGCAGGCCGACGTGGCTGATGCCCTCGGCATACATGATGTCGAACTCGGCCTGCTTGAACGGCGGCGCCACCTTGTTCTTGACCACCTTGACGCGAACCTGCGACCCGATGACCTCCTCCTTGTCCTTCACCGGACCCAGGCGGCGGATGTCGAGCCGGAGCGACGCGTAGAACTTGAGCGCCTTCCCGCCGGTGGTCGTCTCGGGATTCCCGAACATCACGCCGATCTTCTCGCGCAGCTGGTTGATGAAGACCACGGCGGTCCGGGACCGGGCGATGGCCCCGGTCAGCTTCCGCAGCGCCTGGCTCATCAGCCGCGCCTGCAGCCCGACGTGCGAATCGCCCATCTCCCCCTCGATCTCGGCCTTCGGGACGAGGGCCGCCACCGAGTCGATCACGACGATGTCCACCGCGCCGGAGCGCACCAGGATCTCGCAGATCTCGAGGGCCTGCTCGCCCGTGTCCGGCTGCGACACCAGCAGGTTCTGGACGTCGACGCCCAGCTTCTTGGCGTACTCCACGTCCAGCGCGTGCTCGGCGTCGATGAACGCGGCGACGCCACCGGCGCGCTGAGCGTTCGCCACCACGTGGAGGCAGAGGGTCGTCTTGCCGCTCGACTCCGGACCGAAGATCTCGGTCACCCGGCCCCGCGGGATTCCGCCCACGCCGATGGCCGAGTCGAGATTGATGGCGCCCGTCGGGATCGCCTCCACGCGCACGCGCGCCGCATCCGCGCCCATTCGCATGATCGACCCCTTGCCGCAGGTCTTCTCGATCTGCGCGATGGCCAGGTTCAGCGCCTTCTTCCTGTCTTCCTGCACGGCTGTCACGCCCATGCTCGCACCCGCTGTGGTGTGTGGTGGAACTCTGGCCACGCGGCAATCTACCCGGTGGCTGGGGAATGCTCGATACCCGAATAAACGGCGAACGGATTACCCGAAGAAACTACGAAGCTGCACCCGGCCGATCAAGCACTCCCTTGAACGAGGAACGCGTTTTCCACATGCCGGACCCGGACCCGCGGACCGGTCACCAGCACCCCGATGACGTCGAAGCGGTAGACCTCGCCCGGCCGGCCGTGGCGGTCGATCCAGGTGGCGGCAGAGCGGATCAGCTCGTGCCGCTTCCGCCAGTTCACGGCCTCGACCGGGTCACCGAAGTCCGTGCCGGTCCTTGCCTTGACCTCGACGAAGGCGACCAGGCTGTCCCGTTGGGCGATCAGGTCGATGTCCCGGTGGCCGGACCGGTAGCGGCGCTGCAGGACCCGCCACCCGCGGGACTGAAGCCACCGCTCCGCTACCCGCTCCCCCAGGAGACCGAAGTGCATGGTCGCTTTCGACACGGGGCGAACGTACAACGGGAGGCGAAGGCGTCCTTCACCATTTCAACGCGCCCCCCAGCAATTCCGCGCAGGCGCTGGCGAGGTGGCGGACGGCCGGGGCCGGCCGGGGGCCGGTGCGGAGTTCCCGACGCCTGCGCCTGGCGCCCGGCGCTCGAATCCTGGCGCCCGGCGCTCGCCGCTATTCCCCGACGATCCGGTCCAGCTCGTCCAGCCCGACCAGGATTTCCCGCGGCTTCGACCCGTTAGGCGGACCGAGCACACCCGCGGCGTGCAGCTGGTCGATGATCCGCGCCGCGCGGCCATATCCGATCCCCAGGCGCCGCTGCAGCAGCGACGTCGACCCGAGCTGGTGCTGGATGCACACCTCCGCCGCCCGCCGGAATTCCGGGTCGCGCTTCCCCGCCGGCACCTCCTCGTCCTCCTCGCCGGCCGCCGCCGCTTCCCGGTCCTTCACGACCTGCAGGATGTCCGGTTCGTCCATGGCGTCCGCCGCCGCCCCCTTGGCCGCCAGTGCCGCCCGCCGCGCCGCCCGTCGCTCGTCGAACCACCCCATCAGCTTCTCGGTGTCGTCCCCGGAGATGAACGCGCCCTGGATGCGCTGGGGTTCGGACTTCCCCGGGGGGATGAACAGCATGTCACCGTTCCCCAGCAGCGACTCGGCCCCGATGCCGTCGATGATCGTGCGGCTGTCCACCTGCGACGCGACCCGGAACGCGATCCGGCTCGGGAAGTTGGCCTTGATCAGCCCCGTGATCACGTTCACGCTCGGACGCTGCGTCGCCAGAATGATGTGAATCCCGATGGCCCGCGCCTTCTGGGCCAGCAGGGCCAGCGGCGTCTCGATCTCCCCCTGCACCGTCATCATGAGATCGGCCAGCTCGTCGATCACGATCACGATGTACGGCTTGATGCCGTCACGGTACGTGCGATCCTCGAAGGCGACGTCCGGGTTCTTCGGGAGCTGCATGACGGCCCCCTCGCGCAGCCGCTTGTTGAACTCCTGCACGTTGCGGGCCCCGTTCGCCGCCAGCAGCCGGTACCGGTCGTGCATCTCGTCCACGGCCCACTTCAGCAGGTACGCCGCGTCGCGGTTGTCCGTGATCACCCGGTAGCGGAGGTGCGGCAACCGGTTGTACACCGACAGCTCCACCATTTTCGGATCGACCATCAGGAACCGCAGGGTCTCCGGCGTGTGGCGGTAGATGAGACTCGTGATGATCGTGTTCACGCAGACCGACTTGCCGCTCCCCGTGGCGCCGGCGATGAGCAGGTGCGGCATGCGCGCCAGGTCGGCGACGACCGGCCGCCCCTCGAGATCCTCGCCCAGCGCGATCGGCAGCGACGCGCGCGCCGCCTTGTACTCCTCCGACTCCAGCAGCTTCCGGAAGCCCACGACCTCGGGCGTGGGATTCGGCACCTCCACTCCCACCGCCCCGCGCCCGGGAATCGGGGCCACGATCCGGATGCTCTGCGCCCGCATGGCCAGGGCCAGGTCGTTGGCGAGGTTCGCGAACTGCCGCACCTTCACCCCCGACGACGGCTCGATCTCGAACTGCGTGACGACCGGGCCCGTGGTGCGGTTCACCAGCGTGCCATCCACCTTGAACGTGCGCAGGGCGTCCATGAGCTTGGCGCCCATCTCGTCCAGCTCGCTCGAGTCCTCCTCGGCCCTGCGCGGTGGCGCCGGCGTGATGAGATCCCTCGGCGGAATCTCGTTCTCGTCGCCGTACACGATCGGCGCCTCGTGCACTCCGTCCTGGTCGTCCGCCGGCGCCTTCCGCGAGCGTCGCCGCTCGCCGGACGCCCCGGCGAGCGCCTCCTGAGCGCCGGCCTCGTGCCCCGGTACCGACGGCATGGTCTCCGGCGCCGGCTCCAGTTTCTGGGCCAGGGTCGGAGCGGCCGGGCCCGGTCCCGCCGGTGCCGGGCCCACGATGGCGCGAATCGGGTTCCAGCGCAGGGTCCACGCCATCAGGGCCGAGAGCAGCAGAACGGCAACGAACCAGGCCCCGGCGGTGCCGACCAGCGCCTTGAGGTAGAACGCCACGAAGCTGCCCCACAGGCCCGCCGACGCCGCCGACTCCGGCGTGGCTCCGTTGGCGAGGCTCAACCCGATGGGCAGGAGGAACGCCATGCCCGCCAGGAACACCATCCACGACCGATCGCTTTCGCTCGACAGGCGGCCGAACACTCGCAGCCCGTACGCGCCGAGGGCGAGCGGCAGGAGCCAGGCCGCCGCGGGACCCACCAGTCCGCGCAGGCCGGCTTTCACGCAGGCGCCGACCGGACCGAAGAGGCCGCGGACGGTCCAGCACGAAGCCTCGTCAGGCGCCGGCTGGAGGAGCAGGACGCCGGCCACGAACAGCGCCAGCAGCGTCAGGACGATCCCGGCGATCTCGCGCTGGAGGGTCGATCGCATCGTCACCGCCGCCGAGCGGGGCCCGAGCGCACGAGCTGCCGGTCACGGTACACCGGGACGACGGGATACGTATCGAGCCGCGCGCACTCGGCGACGTCTTCCGCGAAGCCGGCCTCGGCCAGGGCGCGGCCGTGCTCCGACTCG
>JABWBJ010000245.1 GCA_013360595.1 Gemmatimonadaceae bacterium
GAGCGCCTGCAGCAGCCGCACCGCGTACGGCGCGCCGGAGGCGCCGGTCACCGCGACCACGAGGGGATGCGCGCCGCTCACGGGAGCCCCGCCCCGGCGCCTCGCATCATCCGCTCGGCGAGCACGAACACGAAGAAGGCGATCGAGATCACGCCGTTCATGGTGAAGAAGGCCGCGTCCAGCTTCCGGAGGTCATGCGGCGTCACGAGGGAGTGCTCGTACCACAGCAGCCCCGCCGCGACGGCCACGCCGATCGCGTAGATGAATCCGGCGCCGGTGACCAGGCCGACCGCGGCCAGGCAGGCCACCGTCGTCAGGTGCAGGCCCTGGCTGATCCGCACCGCGCGCTCGGCCCCGAACGCGACCGGAATGGAGTGCAGGCCCTGGGCGAGGTCGAACGTGCGGTCCTGCAGCGCGTAGAGGATGTCGAAGCCCGCCACCCACGTCGCCACCGCCGCCGCCAGCACCAGCAGCATCCACCATGGCTCGCCCCACCGGCCCGCGATCGCCAGGTACCCGCCCACCGGCGCAATCGAGAGGCTCACGCCGAGCACCAGGTGCGACCAGCGGGTGAACCGCTTGGTGTAGCTGTAGGCCAGGACCCAGCCTAACGCGACGGGCGACAGCCAGCCGCACAGCGGGTTGAGCCGGAAGGCGGCGACCATGAACACCGCCGACGCCGCCGCCACCGCCGCCACCGCCTGCGCCAGGGTCAGCGACCCGCTCGGGAGCTCGCGCATCGCCGTCCGCGGATTGCGGGCGTCCAGGTCCCGGTCCACGATCCGGTTGAATCCCATCGCCGCGAACCGCGCCGCCGTGAACGCCAGCACGATCCAGCCCAGCGCTCCCCACGTGACGGGGGCCGAGTAGCTCGCCAGCGTCGCGCCCACCAGCGCGAACGGCAGCGCAAAGAGGGTGTGCGGCAGCTTGACGAAGTTCAGGTACCGGACCACCAGCGACGTCCCGTCGAGCGTCTGCCCCTCGCGGGCGCCGCCGCGCGGCGCCGCCGTCATCGCCCGCCTCCGTCCAGCCCCAGGCGCGGCCAGAGGGCGTCGATGCGCGCCTTCGTCGCCGCGTCCATCTCGATCACCTTCGGCCACTCCCGCGTGAACCCCTCCTCCGGCCACTTGCGCGTGGCGTCGATCCCCATCTTGGACCCGTAGCTGAACGCCCGGCTGGCGTGATCGAGCACGTCGATGGGGCCCATCGTGAAACGCGTGTCCCGCTGCGGGTCGATGTGGTTGAGCGCCACCCACCAGGCTTCCTGCGGGTTGCGCACGTTGACGTCCCTGTCCACCACCACGAGCACCTTGGCGAGCGACATCAGTCCCGCCCCCCACAATGCGTTCATCACCTTGTAGGCCTGCCCCGGGTACTGCTTGTCGATCGACACGAATACGAGGTTGTGGAAGATCCCCTCCGCCGGCATGTGGTAATCCACCACCTCCGGCACCGTGAGGCGCAGGAGCGGCAGGAAGATCCGCTCCGTGGCGTGGCCAAGGTAGAAGTCCTCCATGGGCGGACGGCCAACAATGGTCGTGGCGTAGACCGGCGTGCGCCGCATCGTGATCGCCGTGATCCGCACCCGCGGGTACAGGTCGGCCTCGGAGTAGAAGCCGGTATGGTCCCCGAACGGCCCCTCGGTCACCAGCGGCTCCGCGGGGTCGATCTCGCCCTCGATCACGAACTCGGCGTGCGCCGGGACGTCGAGCGGGTTGGTGACGGCCTTCGAGAGCGGCACCGGCGACTGGCGGAGGAAGCCGGCGAAGAGGAACTCATCGACCATCGGCGGGAGCGGCGCCGACGCCGAGTAGACCGACGCCGGATCGGCCCCGATCGCGATGCAGACCGGCATCTTCTCCCCGCGCTCGGCCATCTCCCGCCAGTGGGCGGCCCCGACCTTGTGACGCTGCCAGTGCATGGCGAGCGAATCGCGACCCAGGACCTGCACGCGGTACATGCCCACGTTGCGGATGCCGCGCTTCGGGTCGGTGGAGATCACCATCGGCAGCGTGATGTAGGGGCCGCCATCCTCGGGCCACGTGGTGAGGATGGGCAGCTGCATCACGTCGATCTCGTCCCCCGTCCAGACGATCTCCTGGCAGGGCGGCCGTCCCCTGAAGGGCCGGGGCGGAAACGTCGCCACCTCCAGCAGCCGCGGAATCAGGCCGAGCTTGGCCACCAGCCCGTCGGGGACCTTGAGGTCGAGCAGCCTCGTTATGCGGTCGCCCAGCTCGTCGAGCCGCTCGACCCCGAGGGCCATCGACATGCGCCGCATGGACCCGAAGAGGTTGATCGCCACCGGCCACGGCGAGCGCGATCCGTCGTGGCGCAGGACGTGCTCGAACAGGAGCGCGCGCCCGCCCCCCGGCTGCTTCATGACCCGGTCGGCGATCTCGCACAGCTCCAGCCGCGCCCTCACCGGCTCCCGGACGCGGGCCAGCTCCCCGGCTTCGTCGAGGGCAGCGATGAACTGGGAGAGCGAGTCGAACGGCATGAGAACGGAGCGAGGGGAGGGAGGGCGGCGATCGCGGGCCGCAGTCAGGGACGCCGGGGGCGCGTCGCCATCGTCGCCGGTCCGGCCTCCGGCTCCCGGCAGCCAACGTGCACCGCCACCACCCCGAACGTCAGGTGGCGCCAGCGGACCTCGCTGAAGCCGGCCCGGCGCAGCCGGTCCGCGAGCGCTTCCGGGCCGGGAAAGGCGTCGACCGACTCGGGAAGGTACTGGTACGCGGTCGGATGGCCGGACACCAGTCTGCCGATGGCGGGAAGCACGCGGTGGCTGTACATCCGGTAGGCGCCCCGCACGAGCGCCGATGGCGGTGTCGAGAACTCGAGAATCACGAACCGGCCCCCCGGGCGGAGCACCCGCCGCACTTCGCGGAACCCGGCATCGAGATCGACGAGGTTGCGAACGCCGAACGCGACGATGGCCCCCTGCACCTTGCCATCTGCCAGCGGGAGGGCGAGTGCATCCCCGGCCACCGCCGACAGCCGGGCCGGGTCCGCCTTGCCGAGTCCGCGGCGCAGCATGGGCTCGGCGAAGTCCGCTCCGATGACCGTCCCGCGGAACCCCTCGCTCCGGGCCAGCATCGCGCCCACGTCGAGCGTGCCGGCGCAGAGGTCGAGGTAGACCGCGTCCGGCGCGTGCCGCCAGCCAAGTTCGTCGAGGGCGGTCCGCCGCCAACCGCGATCGATGTTGAGGCTGAGGACGTGATTCAGGAGGTCGTAGCGCGGCGCGATCTCGGAAAACATCCGGCGGACGTAGGCGCGCTTCCCCGCCCCGCCGGCTGCTGCCGCACGCGCTTCGACGGCGTCGAGCCCGGTCGAAGTCATCGCGCGTAAAGTTCGCCGCGCGGGAGAGGCCGGGCAAGCGCGCGCTGGCCCACGCTTTAGCGCGTCCTTAGCTTGCGGCGTCCTGCCGGGACCGCGCTCCGCGCGCCCGGCGCGCCACACCCCATGCCAGAGCTCCGCCCCCACGAACTCCAGAACCTCCCCGACGCCGACGTCGTCAGCCTGGCACAGCGGGGACGTGAGGATGCCTTCCGGGAGCTCGTCCGGCGCTACGAGCGTCCGATCTTCTCGCTCATCTTCCGCATGGTCCGGGACCGCGAGACCTCCGAAGACCTCGCGCAGGACACGTTCATCAAGGTCCTGAACCACATCGACCGCTACCGGCCGGAGTTCCGCCTCTCGAGCTGGTTGTTCAAGATCGCCAACAACGTCGCCATCGATTACCTGCGGAAGCGGCAGGTCCCGACGATCAGCATCGACGGCTCACCGCATGCCGCCACCGCCGCCGAGGTCGAGGCGACCTCGTTCGACGTCCGCTCGCGGCAGGAGAATGCGCTCGAGGAACTCGAGGCCCGGGAGCTCGGCGGCGCCATCGAACGAGCCATCGCCGCGCTCCGGCCCGAGTACCGGTCCTGCATCATGCTCCGTCATGTCGAGGGCCGATCGTATGAGGAGATCGCCGCCATGCTGGACCTTCCGTTGGGCACCGTGAAGACCTACATCCACCGGGCCCGGCATCAGCTTCGTGAGGCCCTCGGAGGGGAACGTGAGTAGACATCGGAAGGCGCCGTCCAGGCGGCGTCCGGGACCGTCCGGACTGCCCTCGGCGCTCGGCGCTCGGCGCTCAACGCTCGACGCAGCATCTGAAACCCCCACCCCACGCGGGTCGTATGACCCCCGGAGGCTATCGTGGAACACCGTCATCTGACCCCGCATGAATTCGACCTCCTCGTGGACGGCGAGGAGGGGTTCGGCGTTGCGCCCCTGCGCGCCCACGTCGATCAGTGCGCGGCCTGCCGGCAGGAGCTCGAGGCGCAGACCCGGGTGGTCGAGGCGCTCGAGAACCTGCCCCACTTCTCGCCATCGCCGCTGTTCGCCTACCGGGTGATGCGCGAGGTGCAGGTCTTCGAGCCGTGGCACGTGGCGCTCCGCGACCAGGTCGCCCGCGCCCTGCCGCGCTCGCAGGCC
>JABWBJ010000246.1 GCA_013360595.1 Gemmatimonadaceae bacterium
ACCCGGCGGCCCCGCGCCGCGCCATCGGCCGCGCGCAGTGCAACGATGCCTACTGGCATGGCGTCTTCGGCGGGCTGTACCTGCCCTTCCTGCGCGCGGAGGTCTGGCGCCAGCTGGCGCTGGCGGAGCGCGACCTGCGCGCAGGGGAAGGGCTGCAGTGCGAGCGGATCGACATCGACCTCGACGGACGCGAGGAGTTCTGGATCCATTCCGCCGCGGGGTCGGCGATCGTGAGCCCGGCGCGGGGCGGGGCGGTCGAGGAATGGACGCACTTCGCGACCGCCGTGAACCTGGCCGATGCGCTGACGCGGCGCCGCGAGGCCTATCACGTCACCGCCGCGGAGGCTGCCGCAAAAGCCGATGCACCGGGCGATGCCGGCTCGGCGCCGAGCATCCATGACATCGAGGCGTCGATCCGGCTGGCCGAACTCCCGCCGGCGGACCTCGATGACCGGGCCATCTTCGTGGAGCGGGTGCTGGCCGGCGACGTCTCGCTCGAGGCGTACACGGCGGGCTCGTCCACGCCGCTGTGGTCGGCGGCCCGCCTGGCCATGGCGTCGGCGGTGGCGGCCGATGAGGCGTCGGTCACACTGACCCTGTCGTCCGAGAGCCGGGCCTTTCGCAAGGTGCTCACCTTCTTCCGCGACGGTTCGTTGCGCGCGATGTTCTCCTGGGATGCCACCGGAATCCCTGCCGGAGCCGTGTTCACGACCGAGCTGTCGCTGTCGCGGCCGCACGTAGTGATGACGGAGCCTCGCGCGGAGGTGTGGCAGCACGCGATCGAGACGGTGGCCAAGTCGGAGCGCGGGCTCGATCGGACGGTGCAGGGCATTTCGGTGCTGCTGCGCTGGCCGGCCGTCCTGGGCGCAGCGACCGTTGACATCCCCGCGCCATCGGAGTAGTCCCCGCGAGTCACGATGTTCGTCATCTTCGCCGCTCCCATGCTCTCGGACAACGCGCTTCGGATGATCGAAGCGGCGTCGACGCTGCACGGGATCCGACTGGGCGTCATCACCCACGACCCGGCGGAGACGCTGCGCCACCTGCAGCGGAGCGTCGCGCACTGGCGCGTGAGCGACATCCTGAACGTGGACCAGCTCGTGTGGGCCACACGGGAACTGGCTTTTCGGCATGGGCACGTGCAGCGGCTCTTTGGCGCGTACGAGCAGTTGCAGGTGCCGCTCGCCGCGGCGCGCGAGATCCTGGGACTGCCGGGGATGTCGGTGCAGGCGGCGACCAACTTCCGGGACAAGGCGCGCATGAAGTCGCTGCTGCGCGCGAACGGGCTCCCGTGCGCCCGGCACCGGCTGGCGCCGTCGGTGGACGATGCCGTCGCCTTCGCCGAGGCGTCCGGCTTCCCGGTCGTGGTCAAGCCGCCGGCGGGGGCGGGGGCGCAGCAGACGTACCGCGTGGAGAACATGGACCAGCTGCGGCGGGCGTTGTCGGGACAGCTGCCGACGCCGTCGAATCCGGTGCTGCTGGAGGAGTTCGTGCGCGGCCAGGAGCACTCCTTCGAGACGATCTCCATCGACGGGCGCGCCGTCTGGCATTCACTCACGCACTACTACCCGACGCCGCTCCACGTGCTGGAGAACCCGTGGATCCAGTGGTGCCTCGTGCTGCCGCGCGAGGTGGACAGCGAGCGGTACGAGGACATCCGGCAGGCGGGACGCCGCGCGCTGGAGGTGCTGGGCATGACGACCGGACTGAGCCACATGGAGTGGTTCCGCCGGCCCGACGGGAGCATCGCCATTTCCGAGGTGGCGGCGCGTCCGCCCGGGGCGCAGATCACGACGCTCGTCTCCAGGGCCCATGACATCGACTTCGTGCAGGCGTGGGCGCGCCTCATGATCGGCAACGTGTTCGACGTGCCGGCGCGGAACTACGCCGCGGGCGCTGCCTTTCTCCGCGGACAGGGGCAAGGGAAGGTGAGGACCGTGCACGGCTGGGACGCGGTCCAGCGCGAGTTGCGGGAGTTGATTACGGACGCGAAGCTCCCGGAGGTCGGGGCGGGGGCCTCGACGAGCTACGAGGGGGAGGGTTTCGTCATCGTCAGGCATCCGGAGACGAAGGTGGTGGAGGAAGCGGTGCAACGGGTCGTGTCGCTGATGCGGATCGAGCTGGCGTAGCCTCCTCAACTCCCAACCTCAACTCTCAACTCCCAACTCTTAACTCCCAACTCTCATCTCCCAACTCCCATCCCAACTCGCCTCCCGATGAACGTGCTGATGATCGCCCCGGGGTACCCGGGTGAGATGCCGTACTTCTGCCGCGGGCTCGCGCGTCGTGGCGCCAGGGTCTACGGCCTGAGCGACGTGCCGGAACAGGACCTGCCGCCCCTGGCGCGGGAGCACCTGTCGGGGTATCTGCGGGTCCCGAACCTGACCGACGAGGACGCGGTGGTCCGGGCCGTGGTCGCCGGAGTCGGTGGCCACCAGATCGCGCGCGTGGTCTGCCTCTGGGAGCCCGGGGTGGTGCTCGCGGCCAGGCTGCGCGAGGCGCTGCAGGTGCCCGGCATGCCGGTGGCTCAGGCGCAGACGTTCCGCAACAAGGATCTGATGAAGCAGAAGGTCACGGCGGCGGGCATCCGCACCGCCCGCCATGCCTCGGCGACCAGCGTGGCGCAGGTGCGGGAGGCGGCGCACGCGATCGGGTTTCCGGTCATCGTGAAGCCGATCGCCGGCGCGGGGTCCATGGACACGGTGAAGGCGGCGAGCGCCGAGGAGCTGGAGCGCGCCCTGGCCAGGGTGCAGTCCTACGACGAGGTGAACGTCGAGGAGTTCATCACCGGCGAGGAGTTCACGTACGACACGATCTGCATCGCTGGTCGGGTCGTGTACGAGAACGTGTGCTACTACCGGCCGAACCCGCTCATCGCGCGCAGCACCGAGTGGATCTCGCCCCAGACGATCGCGCTGCGCGACCTGTCGCCGAAGGACGTCCAGGCCGGGATCGCGCTTGGCCACGACGTGCTGAAGGCGCTGGACTTCGGGACGGGGTTCACGCACATGGAGTGGTTCTACACGCCGAAGGGGGAGGCCGTGTTCGGGGAGATCGCCGCCCGGCCGCCCGGCGCGCACACGGTGGACCTGATGAACTTCGTGGGCGACATCGATTTGTTCGACGGGTACGCCGAGGCCGACCTCACGGGGACCTTCAGCGGTTCGCTGGCGCGGAAGTACAACGCCGCGAACATCTTCAAGCGGGCGCAAGGCACGGGCCGGATCCGCCGGATCGAGGGGCTGGAGAGCATCATGGCGAGGTTCGGCGAGCACATCGTGCACGTGGACCTGCTCCCGGTGGGGGCGGAGCGGCGGAACTGGATCCAGACGCTGGTGAGCGACGGGTACGTGGTGGTGCGGCACCCCGACCTGCAGGCGTGCTACGAGATCGCGGACGCGATCGGGACCGACCTGCAGCTGTACGCGAGCTGAGGGTCTGTCATGATCCGCCGTTCCGCCGGGCGTAACGTCTTCGCAGCGCTGCTCGCGAGTGTGGGGCTCGCGTCGCGCGACGAATGAGCCGCGGGGGGCCGACTCGCGCTCATTACCCTCACAGCGGTCGCTCTCCGGACGTAGATTCGTCGGCCTCCCATGAACGCACGCCTCGCTGAAGCCCTCGAAGGACGCTACACGATCGATCGAGAGATCGGTCGCGGGGGCATGGCGACCGTCTACCTCGCGCGCGACGTGCGCCACAACCGACACGTCGCCCTCAAGGTCCTGAGCCCGGAGCTCGCGGCCGTCCTTGGCGTCGAACGCTTCCTGGCCGAGATCGAGGTCACGGCCAACCTGCAGCACCCGAACCTGCTGCCGCTCTTCGACTCCGGCGAGGCCAACGGGCTCCTGTTCTACGTGATGCCCTACGTTCAGGGCGAGAGCCTGCGGGCGCGCCTCGACCGGGAGAAGCAGCTACCCGTTGACGAGGCGGTCCGCATAACGACGGCCGTCGCCGGCGCCCTGGACTACGCCCACCGGCACCAGGTCATCCACCGGGACCTCAAGCCCGAGAACGTGCTGATGCTCGAAGGGCAGCCGCTGATCGCCGACTTCGGCATCGCGCTGGCGGTGAGCAAGGCGGGCGGCGAGCGGATCACGCAGACCGGCCTCTCGCTGGGCACCCCCCAGTACATGAGTCCCGAGCAGGCGACGGGCGACCGCGTCGTGGATGGCCGCACCGACATCTACTCGCTCGGCGCGATGCTCTACGAGATGCTGGTCGGCGACCCGCCGCATGCCGCCAGCACCGCGCAGGCGATCATCGCCAAGGTGCTCACCGAACGCCCGGCGAGCGTGCGGCTCAGCCGGCCCAGCGTACCGGCGCATGTGGATGCCGCGGTGGGGAAAGCACTGGAGAAACTCGCGGCGGACCGCTTCAACACGGCAAGGGAGTTCGCCGAGGCGCTGGAAGGACGGGGCGCCCCGCCGGTTACGGCGTCCGCGGCCGGGCCGGCCCGGGTGCTGGCCGGACGGGGTCCGGG
>JABWBJ010000247.1 GCA_013360595.1 Gemmatimonadaceae bacterium
AAATCCGAATGACCCGGGGCCCGCGCCACCCCGTCGCGACGCTGAACTTGGAGCACCACGGCGGCCCCGGTCGCCCCGTCCCGAACCCGGTCCGCTGGTTGCCTTGCGGACCGATTGGAATACTTTGACCCCATGATCCGACTCGCCAACATCGAGAAGTTCTTCCAGACCGGCCCCACCCGGACCTTCGTGCTCCGCCAGGTCAACCTGGACATCCGTCAGGGCGAGTTCGTCACCATCATGGGCCCCTCGGGCGCCGGGAAGTCGACCATGCTCGGCATCCTCGGCATGCTCGACGCCACCTGGACCGGCGAGTTCTACTTCCTCGACGAGCCGGTCCACGCCCTCAAGCAGAAGCACCGGGCCGAACTCAACAAGCAGTACATCGGGTTCGTGTTCCAGCAGTACCACCTGATCGACAGCCTGACCGTCTACGAGAACATCGAGACCCCGCTCACCTATCGCGACTACGGCCGGGCCGAGCGTCAGTCGATGGTGGCCGACATCCTCGACCGGTTCCAGATCGTCGGCAAGAAGGACCTCTTTCCGAACCAGCTCTCCGGCGGACAGCAGCAGCTGGTCGGCGTGGCCCGCGCCGTGGTGGCCAAGCCGAAGCTGATCCTGGCCGACGAGCCCACCGGCAACCTCCATTCCGATCAGGCCCGCGAGATCATGGAGCTGTTCACCCGGCTCAACAAGGAGGGGACGACGATCGTCCAGGTGACCCACTCCCGCGAGAACGCCCAGTACGGCAACCGGATCGTCCAGCTCAAGGACGGCTGGGTGGTCGGCGAAGAGCGGATCCGATGACGGAGGGGCGGCCGGTCGTCCTGATCGCCGACGATCAGCCGGACGTGGTGGAGGCGCTCCGCCTCCTCCTCAAGGCGGAGGGTTTCCTCACGCTGACGGCGCACGTGCCCGAAGGGGTCATCGCGCAGCTCGAACGGACCGCCGTCGACGCGGCCCTCATCGACCTCAACTACACCCGCGACACCACCTCGGGACGCGAGGGGCTCGACCTCCTCTCCCGGATCCGGGCGCTCGATCCGACCCTTCCGGTCGTGGTGATGACCGCGTGGGGCAGCGTCGACAAGGCGGTCGAGGCCATGCGGATCGGTGCCCGCGACTTCATCGAGAAGCCCTGGGACAACGCCCGCCTCCTCACCACGCTCAAGACCCAGATCGAGCTGGCCCGCGCCCTCCGGGCCGCCGGGCGCGAGGCAGGCTTCGACCTCGCGATCGACAGCGGCTTTCGGAGCTTCGAACGCCAGCGCTCGATCTGGAACCGGAAAGCGTCGGGCCAGCTGGCGGTCCTGGACAGCGAGTCCCGGCCGCTGGACATCGCAGCACTGTCGCCGAGGGATCTCGCGTTCGCCATCCTGCGCTGGTCGGCCCTGCCCGGCGCATCGCGTCATCACTGGGGCACCGACCTCGACGTCTTTGACGCGGCGGCCCGGCCGCCGGGCTATGAGGTCCGCCTCGTGCCTTCCGAAGTGGAAGACGGCGGCCTGTTCGCGCCCCTGCACGACTGGCTGGACGAACGGATCGCGAGCGGGACGTCGTACGGCTTCTTTCGTCCGTACGACCGCGATCGCGGCGGCGTCGCCGCCGAGCGGTGGCATCTGAGTTTCGCGCCCATCGCCGTGGCGGCGCAGCGCGCGATGTCCGCCGAGTTCCTGCGCGGCGTGATCCAGCCCGCCGACATCCTGCTCAAGAACGCAGTGCTGGAGCACCTCGACGAGATCGTGGCGCGATTCGTGGTCAACACCAACGCCGATTGGCCGTGACGCGGCGACCGCGGTCGGACTGGGGAACGATCCCGGTGGTGCCACGGGAGTACGGCCGGTCGGTGCTGGGCCTGCCGCTCGAGGTATGGCGCGGAGCCGGCGACTGCGCGTTGCTCGTCTTCGCCGGGATCCACGGCGAGGAGCCCGAGACGACGTATGCGCTGTCGAGAGCGCTGCGGCAGTTCCCGGCGCCGCCGCCGCACACGGCGGTCGTCCTGGCTGCGAATCCGGACGGCCTGATCCGTGGGACGCGCGGGAATGCCAACGGCGTGGACCTGAACCGGAACTTCCCGTCCGTGGACTGGCGGTCCGGCGAGGTGACGCACCGGTCCACCCTCGGCGATCCCAGCGACGTGCGGCTGTCGACCGGCGCGCATCCGGCGTCGGAGCCCGAGGTCCGGGGGCTGCTTACGCTGATCGACGAGCTCGCCCCACGCGCCGTGGTGGCGCTCCACGCGCCTCTCGCCTGCATCGACGACGCCAACGCCAGCGCGCTTGGCCATCGTCTCGCCACGCGCACGGGGATGCCGCTCGTGCGCGACGTGGGGTATCCGACGCCGGGCTCGTTCGGGTCCTGGGGGAGCGACCGCGGCATTCCGGTGGTGACGTACGAGTTTCCCCTGGCGGCGACGGAGACGCTGATGCGGGATCACGTGCCCGTGCTCGTCGAACTGCTCCAGGATCCCGGCGTCTGAGGAGCGGCGAATGGTCCTGAACTACATCTGGGTCGCGTTCTTCCTGATCGCGCTGGTGGTCGGCCTGATCAAGCTGGTCGTGTTCGGCGATCAGGCCGTCTTCACCAGCATGGTGACCAGCACGTTCGAGACTGCGAAGACCGGCTTCGAGATCTCGCTCGGACTGACCGGCGTGCTGACGCTCTGGCTTGGCCTGATGAAGGTCGGTGAGCAGGGGGGAGCGATCAACGTGCTGGCCAGGCTCGCGCGGCCGTTCTTCACGCGGCTCTTCCCCGGCGTGCCGGCCAACCATCCGGCCCACGGCTCCATCATCATGAACTTCGCGGCGAACATGCTCGGGCTCGACAATGCCGCGACGCCGCTCGGGCTCAAGGCGATGCAGGAGCTGCAGGATCTGAACGACGCGAAGGAGACGGCGACCAACGCGCAGATCATGTTCCTGGTGTTGAACACGTCGGGTCTGACGGTCATTCCGATCAGCATCATGGTGTACCGCGCGCAAGCCGGCGCGGCGAATCCGACCGACGTCTTCCTGCCGATCCTGCTGGCCACGTCCTTCTCGACGCTCGCCGGACTCGTGGCCGTGGCGATCGTGCAGCGCATCAATCTGTTCCATCCCGTGGTGCTGGCGTATCTCGTCGGGATCACCGGGGCGATCGCCGCGACGATCCGGTACTTCTCGGGACTGCCCCAGGAGCAGGTGCAGGCGGTGTCAGCGCTGGTGGCGAACGTGACGCTGTTCGGCGTGATCTCGGCGTTCATCCTCATGGCCGCGGTCCGGCGCGTCAACGTGTACGAGGCCTTCATTGAAGGGGCGAAGGAAGGCTTCAACGTGGCGGTGCGGATCATCCCCTATCTGATCGCCATCCTGGTGGCGATCGGCGTCTTCCGGGCCTCTGGGGCGCTGGACGCGCTCGTGGCCGGCGTCGGCCGGCTCGTCGAGGCGCTGGGCCTGCGCACCGATTTCATCCCGGCCCTCCCGACGGCGCTGATGAAACCGTTGAGCGGCAGCGGCGCCCGCGGCATGATGGTGGACGCGATGACGACGTATGGCGCGGATTCGTTTGTGGGCCGGCTGGCGAGCGTCTTCCAGGGAGCGACGGACACGACCTTCTACGTCATCGCGTTGTACTTCGGATCCGTCGGGGTGCGGCGCACCCGGCACGCCGTCGCCTGCGGCCTCGTGGCCGACGCGGCCGGGATCACCGCGGCGGTCTTCATCGCGTACGTGTTCTTCGGTTGATGGGCGAGGCGCCTGACGACAACGGCCTGGTCCTGGACGACGTGTCGCCGGGCGCGGTCCGTCGGATCCACCTCGTGGGCGTCGCAGGCACGGGGATGGGCGCCTTCGCCGGCATGCTCAAGGCCGCCGGATACGAGGTCACGGGGA
This sequence comes from Gemmatimonadaceae bacterium, assembly GCA_013360595.1. GTDB lineage: Bacteria > Gemmatimonadota > Gemmatimonadetes > Gemmatimonadales > Gemmatimonadaceae > JABWBJ01. The sequence continues at coordinate 3,873 of JABWBJ010000247.1, forward strand.
GCGACGAGAACGTCTATCCGCCCATGAGCGACATGCTGCGCGAGTGGGGGATCGAGGTCTTCACCCCCTACGGCGCTGCCAATCTCGACCGGGCCCGCCCCGACCTCGTCATCATCGGGAACGTGATTCGCCGCGTGAACCCCGAAGCGACCGCCGCGCGGGAGCAGCGGCGTCCGCAGATGAGCTTTCCGGCCGCGTTCGGCGCGCTGGTGGCCGCCCGACGGCACAGCATCGTGGTGGCCGGCACGCACGGCAAGACGACGACCACCGCCTTGCTGGCTCACATTCTCGCGCACGCCGGCCTGGATCCGACGTTTCTCGTGGGTGGAGTCACGCTCAACTACCAGGGCAACTTCCGTCTGGGACGGGGGCCCCATGTCGTGGTCGAGGGAGACGAGTACGACACGGCGTACTTCGACAAGGGGCCCAAGTTCGTGCACTACCGCGCGCGAACCGCCCTCCTCACCAGCATCGAGTTCGACCACGCCGACATCTTCGACGACCTCGCGCAGGTCGAGGCGGCCTTCGAGCGGTTCTGCCGCACGCTGCCGGCGGACGGGTGGCTCGGCGTGAGCGCGGCCTGGCCGCGGG
>JABWBJ010000248.1 GCA_013360595.1 Gemmatimonadaceae bacterium
GGCTCGCCGGCGCCACGGGGGACGATGGCCACGATCGCTGTGAAGGCCGCGCCGCACGTGAGCTGGCGCCGCACGGCGCTGGGCGGGGCGGTCGCCGTCGGCGGCTTCGTGATCCTGGTCGGCGCCTGGATGCTGATGCGGGCGTTAGGCATCGGTCCGGCGGCGTCCCTGATGTCGACGGGCCAGCTGGCGGAGAAGGACCGGGTGATCGTCACCGAGTTCAGGGGCCCGGCGACGGACAGCCTCCTGGGTCCGACGGTGACCGACGCCTTCCGCACCGACCTGGCCCAGTCGGCGAGCCTGAGCGTCATGCCGGTGAACGCGGTGCGCGAGGCGCTGCAGCGCATGCAGCGCCCGGTCGGGACCCGCGTGGACTACGCCCTGGCCCGGGAGATCGCTTCGCGGGAGGGGATCAAGGCCGTCGTCGACGGCGACGTGGTGGAGCTCGGTGGCGGCTACGTGCTGTCGGCGCGCCTGATCGCCGCCCAGAGCGGAGACGAGCTGGCGTCGTTCCGCGAGACCGCCGACTCGCCATCGGACATCATCCCGGCGATCAGCCGGCTGTCGAAGAAGCTGCGGGAACGGACCGGCGAGTCGTTGCGGCGCATCCAGAACGCGAGGTCGCTGGAACGCGTGACGACGCCGTCCCTGCAGGCCCTGCAGAAGTACGTCGCCGGCGTCCGGGCCCTGGAGGAGGAAGGAGACTGGGATCGCGGACGGGGGTTGCTCGAGGAAGCGGTGGCGCTCGACACCGCCTTCGCGATGGCATACCGGAAGCTCGCGGTCGAGCTGTCGAATCGGTTCTACCCGAGGACGCTGGTCACGGCCACCATCCAGAAGGCGTACGACCACCGGGAGCGGCTGAGCGAGACGGAGCGGTACCTGACGATCGCCGGCTATTATCAGTACGGACCCAGGCCCGATCGCGCCCGGATCATCTCCGCCTACGAGTCGCTGCTGGAGATCGACCCCGCCAACGTGGCGGCGCTCAACAACCTCGCCGTGCAGATGCGCGCGCGCCGCGAGTGGGCGCGGGCCGAGGAACTGGCCAGGCGCGCGCTGGCGCAGCAGTCGGCCGCTGTCTTCTTCAACAATGCGGCGTGGTCGCAGATGGCCCAGGGAAAGCTGGACGAGGCCGGGCGAACCCTGGAGGCGTACCGCGCCGCCTTGCCACGGAATCCCGGCGTGGCGCTGGCCACCGTACTGCTGCATCATCTCCGCGGCGAGTATGACGCCGCGGAACAGGCAACGGACAGCCTGCGACGCGCTCGCGCCGGCGAGCCCACCGTGCTGCAGAACACCGATTTCTGGCTCGGCGTCCTGGCCAGTACGCAGGGCCAGCTCGCCGAAGCAAAGCGCTGGTTCGACAGCAGCAATGACGCGCAGATGGCGATGGGAGTTCGCGTCGGCGCCCTCCACAAGGGGCTCGATGAGGTGTGGCTCGACGCCTGGTTCCGTGGGAACACGGAGCGGGCGCGGGCCCGCCTCGATGAGACGATGGCGGCCTTCCCGCTCGACTCGCTGGAAGCGATCGAGCGCCCGTATGACCGTCTGGTGGAGCTGTACGCCATGGTCGGCAACGTCCCGCGGGCCAGGGCGATGCTCGACGCGTTCGACCGCCGGCGTGCGGCAACCGAGCTGGTCGACGATGACCTCGCCCGCCACGCGATGCTGGGCCACATTGCGATGGCCGAGCGGCGCTACAGTGAGGCGGTCCGTGAGTTCCGGGCCGGCGATGGCGGCCGGTGCGGCGTCTGCTTCCTCCCCGAGATCGCCCGCGCCTTCGACCTGGCCGGCCAGCCCGACTCCGCCATCGCCGCGCTGGAACAGTACCTCGACACGCGGACCGATCCGATCGATCGCGCGATCGAGGATGGCTGGTCCCTGGCGGGCAGTCACAAGCGCCTCGCGGAGCTGCACGACGCGAAGGGGAACCGCGACAGGGCCATGTCGCACTACGCGCGGCTCATCGACCTGTGGAAGAACGCCGACGCGGACCTGCAGCCGCATGTGAAACGGGCGCGCGACCGCCTGGCCCAGCTCCAGCGCGCGGAGCGGTAGGCGCTGCACGCCGCCTTCCCTCTCCCCCCGCCGTGGCGGCGACATCCGCCTCGCGGCGCGCGGCACGCGCCATGACTAGACCGCGGGCCCCATCGGGAGAGCGATCTTCCTGCTCGCCGTCCCGATGGTGCTCGAGATGCTCATGGAGTCGATCTTCGTCGTGGTCGACACCTTCTGGGTGGCGAAGCTCGGCGCCGCGGCCGTCGCGCTCACCGAATCGCTGATGGCGGTCGATTGGGAGTTGGGAGTCTGGAGTTGGGAGTTGGGAGTTGAGAGTTGAGAGTTGAGAGTGGCGCTACTCACAACTCCCAACTCCCAACTCACAACTCACTCGGACCTCCGATCACGACCTCCTCGTACGCGCAGGTCAGCGCATCCCTGGGCCCCGGGTTCCCGAACCGGCCGAAGGATTCGAAGCCCTTGAGCGGGTCGCGCATCGCGAGAATCTCATCGCGTGACTTCCCGGCCTTGTGCTGGGCCTCGACGAACACGAGCAGCGCGCCGAAGTAGTCGCGGAACGTCGTCAGGGCGGCGCGGTCTCCCGTCACCGGCAGCCCGGTATTGGCGTGTCCGAAGATGTAGACGGTGTCGGCGCTGTGCTGCTTCACTGTCTGTTCGAGCACGCTCATCCAGCCGCGAATCGTGGCGCCGGCCGCGCGGTCGACCACCGGGTGCCGCTGGTTGAACATCAGGTCGCCCATGTGGGCCACGTTCGCGCGCTCGAAGGTGATCACCGCGTCGCCGCTGGTGTGCGCGCGGCCGTAGTGGCGAGCGACGATCCGCTCGTCGCCGAGGTCGGCGCTCCAGGTGTCCGTGAACGTGGTGTCCGGGTAGAGCTGGTCGGCCGGCGGCTGGGCCCCCGGTGGCTGGCGCATGTGCTCCGCCGCCTTCGCGTGCGCCACGACCTTCCTTGCCACGCCGCGGAACGAGATGTTCCCGCCCGAGTGGTCGCCGTGGTGGTGCGTGTTGATGAGCAGGTCCACGCCGCGGTTGCCCGAGCGTTCGTTGAGTCCCGTCAGGCAAGCCGTCGCCTCGGGCGGGAACTGGCTGTCGACCACCGCCACGCCGCCGGCGTTGACGAGATAGCCGATCGTGCCGCCGCGCATCGTGAAGAAGCCGACGTTGCCACGGATAGGCGTGAAGACCGGCTGGGCCGCCTGCGGGCCCTGCCAGGCACGAGCGAGGCCGGGGCGGCCAAGCGTGCCGAGCACGGCGGCCGCGGCTGAGGTCGTCAGGAAGTCACGACGGGAGAGGCTCATCGGAGGCTCCATGGGGTGGAGGATTGCCGCAACGGTACCGCGGCCTTCGAAGAGTGGCAAGCGGCGCGCCTGCCAGGGACCGCTTCAGGAGTGTCGCGTCAATCGGAGCAGCAGGTGGCGCTTCACGTCCGGCCACTCCTCCGCGAGCACGCTGTACATGACGGAGTCGCGCACGGTGCCGTCGCGCCGTGCCTGGTGGCGCCGGATGACGCCGTCCTTCTTCGCCCCCAGCGCCTCGATCGCCCGCTGGGATGCGACGTTGAAGTTGTCGGTTCGGAGGCCCACGACCCCGCACCCCAGCGTTTCGAAGGCGTGCGTGAACAGCAGGAGCTTGCAGGCCGTGTTCACGTGCGTGCGCTGGCAGCGCTGCGCGTACCACGTGTACCCGATTTCCACGCGGTCGATGGCCGGGACGATGTCGTGGTACCTCGTGGATCCCACCAGCGCCCCGCTTTCATCGCGAACGACCCAGGGGAGCATGTGCCCGGCGCGCTCTCCCTCCAGGGCAGATCGGATGTAGCCGGCCGCCTCCTCCGGTGCGGGCACCGACGTGAACCACAGCTCCCAGAGCCGGCCGTCGGACGCGGCCTCGATCAGTCCGGCCTCGTGGTCGGGACGCATCGGTTCCAGGTGGACGCGGCGGCCCGACAGCGCAACAGGTTCTGGATGGATCAACGGAGCCTCCAGTCGAATGGCAGGGCAGACCCACGGCTCTAACGTAGCCGGAAACCTGTCCGTACTATGAGGTGTTCAGTCGGATCGGGACCCTCAGCTGCCCTTTGACATGCGTTCACTCCGATACCTCCAGCTCGCGCTCGTCTCGACGTTTACCTTCGCAACGTCGCTCCCGGGCCAGCAGAAGCGCCCGCTCACCCAGGCCGACTGGGACCGGTGGCGGTCCATCAGCGGCGCGACGCTCTCGAACGACGGAAAGTGGGTCGCATACACCCTGACGCCGCAGGTCGGCGATGGTGAGTTCGTCGTACGGTCGACCAGCGGGACGGTGGAGTATCGGGTGCCGGTCGGATACATCGGTCGGCCCAACAACACGCCGGGCGGCGAGCGCCCCCGCGGGGGTGGTCCCGGACCCGCGGGCGGCGGTCGGGCCGGTGGCGG
>JABWBJ010000249.1 GCA_013360595.1 Gemmatimonadaceae bacterium
ACACACCGGATGCCGCGCCGGTTCGCCGGGGCCGGCCGTCAGGCGTCAGCCGCCCGCGCCGTCCCGTTGCGAGGGTCCTCCCCGTGACGCATGCTTGCGCGACAGAGCCCTTCACCGACCATGCCTGCCTCGCGCCGCGACTTCCTGATCAGTGCCGTCCTCGCCACGCCGCTGTGGAAGGCGGCCCGAACCCTCGGGCCGCCGTGGCCGGGCTATGAGCAGGCGATGGTCATCGACTGCCTCGCCTCGCCGGGCCCGTTCAACACCCCGGCCCGCACCGGCGCGCCACTGACCGACGAGATGATCGCCAACGCCGTCTCGTCAGGCATCACGGCCGTGAACGTGACGGTCAGCGCGGGCGGCGCCGGCCACGCGAGCTTCGACAATACGGTCGCGGAGATCGGGTACTGGGAGCGCGAACTGCAGACCCATCCCCAGGCTCTGCTGAAGGTCCGGAGTGTCGCGGATCTCGTCGAGGCCAAGCGGACGCGACGGCTGGGACTCATCTTCGGCCTCCAGGACGCCGTGATGCTGGAGGGTGACGTCAACCGGCTGACGCTCTTCCACCGCCTCGGCGTGAAGATCGTGCAGCTCACGTACAACGGCCGGAACCTGCTCGGCGACGGATGCCTCGAACCGCATGACGCCGGGTTGAGCCGGCACGGCCGCGACGTGGTCGCGCGAATGAACGAACTCGGGATGCTGGTCGACACCAGCCACTGCGGCACGCAGACCACGAACGACGCAATCGAGGTGTCCCGGTCCCCCGTCGCCGCCACGCACAGCGGCTGCAAGGGGGTGTTCGATCATCCGCGCAGCAAGTCCGACGAGACGCTCCGCCGCCTGTCGGCGAAAGGGGGCGTGATCGGCATCTACATGATGCCGTTCCTCAACGCCGCCGGCCAGCCGACCGGGGACGATCTCGTCAGGCAGATCGAGCATGCGCTGAAGGTCTGCGGCGAGGACCACGTCGGCATCGGGAGCGACCTGTCGATCACGCCGCATCGGGTGACGCCGGAGTACGAGCGGGCGCACCGGCAGTTCGTGGCCGACCGGCAGCGCGCGGGCATCGCGGCGCCCCGGGAAGAGGACTACATGTTCGTCGCGGACATGAACACGCCCCGCCGGCTGGAACTCATCGCCGACCGCCTGCTGGCGCGCGGCCATTCCACGGCGCGCGTGGAGAAGGTGATCGGCGGGAACTGGCTTCGGCTGTTCCGCGAGGTGTGGAAGCCGGGTCCGCCGGCCTGAACGATCGCCCTCCACCGGTGTTCAGGGGCGGCGCCGGCGCGGGCCGCAATGCGAGAGCGCCCGGCGGCCGCGGACTGCGACCACCGGGCGCCCGTTCCGACCGGGAACCGGTCAGTTCTTCGTCATGGTGAAGCCGGCGATGTGCGCATCGGTGTTGTGGCCGAACCGGACGCCGTACACGCCATCCGTCGACTTGAGCTTCCCCGGGCCGACGACGTCGGACTTCATGTAGCTCCCCACCACCTTGCCGTTGATGGCGCACTCGACCTTGTCGGCGGACACCGTGACGGCGATCTCCTGCGTCACCGGCTGCCCCTTGCCCGCCGCCTTGTTGACCGCTTCGTTCGCCTCGCCGCGGCGTCCGTTGAGCTGGAACGGCGCCGGTCCGAACCCGCGAACGATGAACGTGCCGTTCCCGTAGGCGGCGCAGTACAGGTAGGTCTGGTTGTCGGTGCCCATGTCATTGCCGCCGATCACGATCCCGTACGGATGGGGATGGTCGTTGAGACTCATGTACTCGCGTTCGCTGAACGTGGCCTTCACGGTGTAGTTGCCGGTGGCGCGGTTGGCCGGGTTCCAGTACACGGCGGCCGGACCGGTCGTGACGTGCAGGCCACTCCCCATGGTGACGAACTTCGAGTTCTCGAGCTTCATGCCGTTGGCCGCCTCGTTCGCGTCGATCTTCCCCATCCACCCCGGGGCGCTGATCCCGCCGCCGGCGACGGCGCGGGAGGCATCCTGGGCCTGGGCGATGACCGGCGTCAGCAGGACGGACGTGAGAACAGCGGCAAGACGGGACGTACGGCGCATGGTCATTCCTCGGCGTAAGGTGAACAGGGCCAAGTATACGTTGGCGGCGCGGTGATCGTTAGCGGCTGGGGCGGTGTGCGGGGCTTGAGGCGGGCCAGGCCGGAATGCACGGCCGGCCGGCCCGGCCTGTCGCCCCGACGGCGCCGCGCCAAGTATTCAGGAGACCGTCCCCGACCTGATGCGACCTTGTGATGAACCGATGGCATCCGTGACGCGCCGAGCGTTTCTCGCACGGCTGGGAGCCGTCACTGCCGGGCTCGCCGCGTCCGCAGGGACCCTCAGGGCCGGCGGCCCCTCGTCGGGCGAGTTCGTCTTTGCCCGCCTGCGTTACGACTCCGGCGACTGGGACTACAACCCCAAGGTCTGCGCCAATCTGCTCGACTCGATCGTGCAATACACCACCATCCCGGTCTTTCCGGACGAGGTGGTGATCACGGCGGACTCGGCTGAGCTGCTCGCGTTCCCGTTCCTCTTCATGACCGGCCACAAGCTCGTGCGGTTCAGCCGGCAGGAGCGCGCCGGCCTGTCCCGATTCGTCGAGAACGGCGGGCTCCTTTTTTCGGATGACTGCAACCACGACGTCAACGGCCTGTATGCGAAGTCCTTCGAGGACGAGATGGCGCGTGTGTTCCCCGGTCCGGCGCCATTGCCCAGGATCCCCAACTCGCACCCACTGTACCGGGCCTTCTTCCGGTTTCCGGACGGACCGCCGCAGACGAGCCACGAGTTGAACGGGTGGGGCGACAACATCGTCCATGACTACCTGCGCGGCCACGAGCACAGGGGCCGGCTCGGGGTCGTGTATTCGAACAAGGATTACGGGTGCGAATGGGACTACGACTGGCGGAACAAGCGGTTCCGGCGGGACGACAACACCCGGTTCGGAGTGAACCTTGTCGTGTACGCGATGGGGTGAGCGACGCCGGTCGCGACGCCCCGGCCACCCGTGGCCTGACCGGCTCGGGCCCACCACCGCTTCGCTGCCTCGCCGCCTTCGCCAGCGCTAATCGAACGCCGCGCCCGTCATGATGTTCCGCACCAGCAGCCACGGGCTGCCGTGCGAGATGGCGTTCGTCTGGGTCGGCTGCCCCTTGGCGTCGCCTCCCGTGCCGAACATCTGCCATTCCCTCGGGCCCGTGACCGCGTCCAGGTTCGCCCAGAAGTCCGTCGTGATGGCGTTGTACGTCACGTCGGTCACCATGCGCGTGATCCGGCCGTTCCTGATCTCCCAGAACACGTGCCCGCCGAACTGTCCGTTGTACCGCTGCTGGTCGATCGAGTAGCTCCCCCGCCCGTCGATCATCACGCCGTTCCGGACGTCGGCGATCATCTGCTCGCGCGTCGGCGCGTTCTCCGGGCCCGGTTCCAGCTGGATGTTCGGCATGCGGAGGAACGGATAGTCGCGCCACGTGCTGCCGTAGGTGCAGCCGCGGCTGAAATCCTCGCCCACGAAGTGCGCCGTCTCGCGGTTCGTCTGCAGGCCCACGAGGATGCCGTCCCGGATGATGTCCCACTTCTGGGATTTTACACCGTCGTCGTCGAACCCGACGGATCCGAGGCCGCGCGACGTCTTGTCGGCGTACACGTTGAGGTGCCGCGACCCGTACTTGAGCTTGCCGACGTCGGACAGCTTCACGAAACTGGTGCCGGCGTAGTTGGCCTCGTAACCCACCACGCGGTCCAGTTCGGTGGCGTGCGCGATGATCTCGTGGATCGTCAGCGCGGCGTGCGACGGCGACAGGATCAGGTCGCGAAGGCCGCTCGCGCCGAGCGGTTTGGCCGTGCAGTGCTCCACCGCTTCGTTGGCGACCCGCTCGGCGGCGTCGGGAAAATCGCACTCGTCGATGATCTCCCACCCGGCGTTGCCGGAGACCCCGGGGTAGTTCCGGGTACGGGTCACATCACCGACCCGCGCCGTGACGCTCATGCTGGGCGTGGTCGTGAAGAACTCCTGCTCGATATACGACCCCTCGCTCGACGCGAAGTAGCGCCACTCGTAGCCGACCGTCGCCGATACGTTGACCGCGATCACGCCCGGCACCTTGCTGGCCTTGTCGACGATGCCCTGCGCCCAGGCCTGCTTGTCCGCATCGGAAACGCTGAGCGGGTGCCTCGTCATGGGCGTCACCCAGTTCTCGACGTACGCCGGCACCGGCGCCAGCCGGACGTCCGACCGCTTCGCGATCGCGCTGGCGCGCGCGATCTCGACCGCCAGGCGCGTGATGCGACGGATCTCATCCTCGGTCACGATCGGGCTGCTCGCGAATCCCCAGACGCCGCTGTGGATCACGCGCACGCCGAACCCTCCGGGGCGGCGATCCGCATCCGACGGAATGCCCTGCGTGGCTCCGCCGCGCCCGCCGCCACGCCCCCC
>JABWBJ010000250.1 GCA_013360595.1 Gemmatimonadaceae bacterium
CGTCCGATCCCACGTCCGGGCCGGCCGGGCCGGCCTGACCCGGCGGGCCTCCGGGCTCCCCTTGGCCCGGGCCATCGGCGCTTTTAGCTTCCGCTATGGCAACCAGAAGTCGTCAGGAAGCAGCATCCCGGCCCGCGCGCCCTGAACAGGGCAGCGGGCCGTCGCGCATCAGCGACAATGGCGTGAGCCCCGGTTCGCGCATCCGTGAGGCGCCGGCCCTCACGTTCGATGACGTCCTCCTGCTTCCGCGGCACTCGCCGACGCATCCGCGGGACGTCGACACCACGAGCCGTTTCACGAGGGGCATCGGTCTCAACGTACCCCTGGTGTCGGCGGCCATGGACACCGTGACCGAATCCGAGATGGCGATCGCGATGGCCCGCGCCGGCGGGATCGGGGTCCTTCACAAGAACATGTCGATCGACCGGCAGGCGGCCGAGGTCGACCGGGTCAAGCGCTCCGAGAGCGGGATGATCCTGAATCCGTACGCGCTGTCGCCGGACGCCACGCTGCGCGAGGCCGTGGCGCTCATGACGCGGTTCAAGATCTCGGGGGTGCCGGTCGTGGACCAGCAGGACCGGCTGGTCGGCATCATCACCAACCGGGACCTCCAGTTTGCCCGCGACCTGGCGCGGCCGATTCGCGACGTGATGACCTCGCAGGGTCTGGTGACCGCGCCCGTCGGCACGACGCTGGAGGAGGCGGAGCGCATCCTCGGGGAGCACAAGATCGAGAAGCTGCCGGTGGTGGACGCCGAGGGGCATCTCAAGGGGCTCATCACCGTCAAGGACATCCACAAGCGGCGGCAGTATCCCAGCGCCAACAAGGACCAGCACGGGCGGCTCCGCGTGGCGGCGGCGATCGGCGCCGGCGGCGATTACCTGGATCGGGCGCGAGCCCTCGCGGACGCGGGGGTCGACGTGCTGGTGATCGACACCGCGCATGGGCATTCCGACGGCGTGCTGGAGGCGACGGCGCGGATCCGCGAGGTGCTGCCGGGCGTTCAGCTGGTCGCGGGGAATGTCGCGACGCGCGAGGGCGCGGCGGCGCTGGTGGAGCGCGGCGTGGACGCGGTGAAGGTGGGCGTCGGGCCGGGTTCGATCTGCACCACGCGAGTGGTGACCGGCGTCGGCGTTCCGCAATTGACGGCGGTGCTGGACGCGGTCGAGGGGGCGGGTGACGTGCCCGTGATTGCCGACGGGGGGATCAAGTACTCGGGCGACATCGTGAAGGCCCTGGCGGCCGGCGCGTCGTCCGTGATGATGGGCTCGATGCTGGCCGGCACCGAGGAGAGTCCCGGCGAGGCGTTCCTGCTCGAGGGGCGCCGGTTCAAGATGATTCGCGGCATGGGCTCGCTCTCGGCGATGCAGGACGGCAGCGCCGACCGGTACTTCCAGGAAGGCGAGATGTCGCCGAAGAAGCTGGTGCCCGAGGGCATCGAGGGGCGCGTGCCGTACAAGGGGCCGGTCGCCGACGTGCTGTTCCAGATGGTCGGCGGCCTGCGGAGCGGGATGGGCTACACGGGGTGCGCGAACATCGCCGCCCTGCGGACCGAGGCCGAGTTCGTGCGGATCACGGCGGCCGGCCTGCGCGAGTCGCATCCGCACGACGTCCAGATCACGCGCGAGGCGCCTAACTACAGCCTCTAGTTGCGAGTTGGGAGTTGAGAGTTGTGAGTGAACGGGACAGCCACTCTCAACTCTCAACTCCCAACTCCCAACCCGGCCGGTTGACATCGGCGCGCGGCGGGCGCAACGTTGCGCCCACCTCTGCCTGGAGTCCACCGATGGGCCTGTGGTCCAAGAAGAGCATCACCCAGCTGATGCAGGAGTCCGAGGGAGGCAGTGGGCCGACGCTCCGGCGGACGCTCAGCGGCAGCAACCTGGTGCTCCTCGGCATCGGCGCGATCATCGGCGCCGGCATCTTCGTCCTGACGGGCCAGGCCGCGGCCCAGTACGCCGGTCCCGGCATCGTGATTTCGTTCGTCATCGCCGGGCTGGGGTGTCTCTTCGCGGGGCTCTGTTACGCCGAGTTCGCCAGCATGATCCCCATCGCGGGCAGCGCGTACACCTACGGCTACGCCACGCTCGGCGAGTTCATCGCGTGGATCATCGGGTGGGACCTCATTCTCGAGTACCTCTTCGCGGCGTCGACCGTTGCCGTGGGGTGGTCCGGGTACTTCACGGCCTTCCTCACCGAGCTGGGCGTCACGCTCCCCGCGGCCCTGGTCGGCGCCCCGCTGAGTGTGGAGGGGACGCACACGCTGGTGCGGTCGCAGATCTGCGTGGATCCGGCGACCGGCGGCCTCGCGGTGGATGCCCTCAGCCGCACGCCCGTGCGGCTGGAGGACTGCGTGGCCGGCGGCTTCCAGATCGGACATGGCATCCTGAACGTGCCGGCCATGCTGCTGGTCATTGCACTCACCGCGCTGCTGGTGGTCGGCATCAAGGAGTCGGCGCGATTCAACAACCTGGTCGTCATCATCAAGGTGGCGATCGTCCTCCTCGTCATCGGATTCGGGATCAAGTACATCGACACCGCCAACTGGTCTCCCTTCATCCCCGCGAACCTCGGCGAATTCGGCCAGTTCGGGTGGAGCGGGGTGTTCCGCGCGTCAGGCGTGATCTTCTTCGCCTACATCGGCTTCGACGCCGTCTCCACGGCGGCGCAGGAGGCCAGGAACCCGCAGCGGGACCTGCCCATCGGCATCCTCGGTTCTCTCGCCGTCTGCACATTCCTGTACATCGCGATGTCCCTCGTGATGACGGGGATCGCGAACTACACCGAGCTCGGGGTGCCGCACCCGGTGTTCGTCGCGATCCAGAAGGCCGGTCCGGCGCTGGCCTGGCTCGGCTACCTGGTCAACATCGGCGCGATCGCCGGCCTCGCGTCGGTCGTTCTGGTCATGCTCATGGGCCAGCCGCGCATCTTCTACTCGATGGCGCGCGACGGCCTGCTCCCGCCGGTCTTCGGCCGGGTCCATCCGAAGTTCCAGACGCCCTACCTGGCCACCATCATCACCGGCTCCGTGGCGGCCCTCGTCGCCGGATTCTTCCCCATCGGCCTGCTGGGCGAACTGGTCTCGATCGGGACCCTGCTCGCCTTCGTGATCGTCAGCGCCGGCATTCTGGTGCTGCGTTACCGGAGCCCCGAACTGCACCGTCCGTTCCGGACCCCGCTGGTCCCGCTGGTGCCGGTGCTGTCGATCCTGATCTGCGGGTTGATGATGTACTGGCTTCCCGCCGATACCTGGCTCCGGCTGATCATCTGGATGGTGATCGGCCTCGCGATCTACTTCCTGTACGGACGCTACCACTCGCGCCTGGCCAGGGAGTAGGAGCCCGCCAGGCGCGGCAGGTCGTTAGTTTTCCAGCGGCGCCCTCCGGGGCGCCGCTTTTTCGTCCACCCCACCGCATGCCCTACTCGCCGTACCTCGACGTCCCTGCCTCGCGCGCCGAGGCCATCCGCCGCATCGCCACGGCGCTGGAAGGCACGGGCACCGTGGCGGTCACGACGCACATCAACGCCGACGGCGACGCCGCCGGTTCGGTGTCGGCGATGGCGCGCCTCCTTTCGCAGCTGGGCCTCCGGGCGGTGATCGTCAATCCCACGCCCTGGCCGGGCCTGTTCGCCTTCCTCAGGGAAGGCCTCGAGGACCGGAGTGCGAAGGGCGCCGAGGCGCTGCGGGGAGCGGGAGCCCTGGTTTCGCTGGACGTGAGCGACGTGCGGCGGCTGGGGAGCCTGGCCGGCGCGGCCAAGGCCCTCCCCGGCCCGCGGATCGTGATCGACCATCATGTCCCGACCGACGAACCCGCCGGCGAGATCGTGCTCTCGGACGTCGACGCCTGTGCGACCGGAGAGCTGCTGTACGACTTCGCCGCCGTGCTGGGCCTGGAGATCGATCGTCCGGTCGCCGAAGCGCTCTACGCGGCGATCCTCACGGACACCGGCGGGTTCCGGTACGCGAACACGACGGTGCGCGCGCACCTGGTCGCCGCGCAGCTGCTGGAACGGGGCGTGGACCCGGAGGCGATGTACCGGCGGATCTACGCGTCGCTCGCGCCCGGGCGGCTGCAGTTGCTCCGTGACGCCCTGGACACGCTGGGCGTGGACAGCGAGTACGGACTGGCGTGGGTCTCGGTGACGAACGAGGCGATGGACCGCTACGGCGTGAGCTCCGATGATCTCGACGGCATCGTGGAGCACCCGCGGTCGATCGCCGGCACGCGCGTGGCCCTGTTCTTCCGCGACCTGGGGTATGGCAAGGTGAAGGTGTCCTTCCGGTCCACGGGCGACGTGGACGTGAACCAGCTCGCGCGGCAGTTCGGCGGCGGCGGGCACGAGAAGGCGTCGGGAGCCCTGATCGCCGGCACGCTCGACGACGTGCGCGACCGGGTCGTCGCGGCCGCGCGGGCGGC
>JABWBJ010000251.1 GCA_013360595.1 Gemmatimonadaceae bacterium
GGGGGCCGGCGGCTCCCACGCGTTCACCGCCGCCACGAGCTCGCGCGCGAACTCCGACACCGCGCCATACCGATCGTCAGGCAGCCGCTGCAGCGCCCGCGCGAGCACCTGCTTCACCGCCTCGGGCCAGGCGGCCGGCTTCGGCACCGACTCGATGAGCGTCGTGCCATCCATCATCAGCGAGGGCTGCGGTGGCGGGGTGCGCCCGGACAGCATCTCCACCACGATCAGCGCCAGCGTGAACTGATCGCTCCGGGGATCGACGTCACCGTCGATCCACTGCTCCGGACTCATGTAGGCCGGTGTCCCCACCCGCAGGCCGGTCGACGTGACGGTGGACGTGGCGGCCGACCCAACGGGCTTGGCGATGCCGAAGTCGACCACCTTCACGAAGTCGGTCCACGACCGGTAGGTCGTGAGCATGATGTTCCCGGGCTTCAGATCGCGATGCACGATGCCGAGTTCGTGCGCCACCGCGAGGCCGTTCGCCACCTGCCACGCGATGCGGGCCGCCCGGCGTGGTGGCAGCGGCCCGGCGCGCAGGACTTCCGCGAGCGTCACGCCGTCCACGTACTCCATGGCCAGGTACGCGCTCCCGTCTTCGGCCTGGCCGAAGTCGAAAACCCCAACCACGTTCGGATGCGAGATCCGGCTCGCGGCCCGCGCTTCGCGGTGAAAGCGGGCCAGCGCGTCCGGGTCCGCGACCGCGTCCGGCCGCAGCATCTTGAGGGCACAGCGCCGCTCGATGGCCGCCTGATTCGCCAGGTATACGACGCCCATTCCACCGCTCCCCAGCTCGCGCACGACCTCGTACTTTCCCGCGATGAGCCCGGGCAGGGCCGGGAGGGCCGTTCCATCCCGGGGACAGAACTGCACGTTCCGATCGAACGAACCGCTGCACGTCGGGCACGTCTTGACCACGCTGGCGAACCCCTGCTGTTTCAGGTATCGAAAGGAACTCGGCCGCAGCAGTGCTGTGGAGATGTGGCTGAGATCGTGCCGGGGCCGTGAGGCAGGGCGCGTGAGCGACACTACACCCAGGCGGAGCGGAATATGAAGACCGGTCGCAGGTTGGCAATCGCGCTTGGACTCTGCGGCGCCTGGGCGGGCGCGGGCGCGCAGGACGGGGCGACTCCGCGCGCCGTCGTGGCCGTGATGCCGTTCTCGAACGCGTCGCTGCGCGACCACGCCACCTACGAACCGTTCACGGTCGGCGTGGCAGCCATGCTGCTCAGCGAGCTGCGCGCCAACCCGCGCATCCAGATCATCGAACGGGAGCGGCTCCGCCAGGTCCTCGACGAGCTCCAGCTCGCCCAGTCCGGCGAGGTGGATCCGGCCGGCGCCGCTCGCGCCGGGCGCATCCTGGGGGCGCGGCACATGATCTTTGGCGCCTTCATCATCGATCCCCGGGGCCGGCTGCGCATCGATGCCCGAGCCGTGAACGTCCAGACCTCGGAGATCGAGCACGTGGAGACCGTGAACGACGACGCCGACAACCTCCTCGGCGCGGTGCAGCGGCTCGGCCAGCAGCTCAACCGCGGCCTCCGTCTGGCCGGACCCTCGGACGCGTCCCGGCCTCCTGACGCGGGACGGCAAGGGCAGTTGCTGGCGGACCTGAAATACGCGCGGGCGCTTCAGGAGGAGGATCGCCGGAACCCCGCGCGCGCCGTCCAGTTGTACCGCGAGTACCTCGCCGAATCGCCGGCGGGCTACGCGATGGCACAGCGCCAGGAGGCGGAAGCGCGGATCCGCCTGCTCTCGGCGCCGAAGCCGTTCTAGGGCCAGCTGGCCGGCGTCCCCATCGCCGCGCTGAAACAGCCGGCGACCCCGATCCCGCGCCAGAGCGACGGCGGAGGCGTGTTGAC
Source organism: Gemmatimonadaceae bacterium (assembly GCA_013360595.1). Classification (GTDB taxonomy): domain Bacteria; phylum Gemmatimonadota; class Gemmatimonadetes; order Gemmatimonadales; family Gemmatimonadaceae; genus JABWBJ01. The sequence continues at coordinate 1,866 of JABWBJ010000251.1, forward strand.
CACGCCCTCGGTCGCGATGAGCATGCAACCGTCCGCCGTCCCGGAGATCGCCACGATCCGGCGGCTGAAGTCCACGGGCGGCACGAAGCGCCATTCGGTGCCCGTCCACCGGGCCCGGTTGGCGAAGTCGCCGCCGACATACGCGTCCCGCGGGCCGCGGACGTGGAGGCCGAGCTGAAAGAGCGTCGGCTGCGTGCTCGACGGCACCGGCGACAGGACGCTCGACAGGAAGCCGGTCATGGGCACGCTGGTCCACTGGGCGCCGTCGTACCGCAGCAGCACCTGGCTGCCGACGGCCCAGAGATCGGTGGGTCCGCTGCCTCGCACGCGCGCCAGGTTCGCCAGCGTCGGGCTCGGCGCCGCGGCCCATGCCGTCCCGTTCCAGCGCACGATCCGCCCGCCAGCCCCCACCGCCCACACATCGTCAGGCGATGCGCCCCAGACGGAGTAGAGCGGGGTGGCGGCCCCCGTGCTCACCGTGGCGCAGGGGAAGCCCGTCCGGCAGCGCACCATCGTGGCCGCCCCCGCGATCCAGACGTCCCCCGCCGTTCCCCACACGGCGAAGTAGTCGTCCGGCGTCGCGACCGGCGCGGCGGCATCGCTCACCGTCTGCCACGCGGTGCCGTTCCATCGCAGGATCAGGCTCGAGTCCCCCACGGCCCACGCGTTCGACGGACCATCGGCCCAGACGCCGTGGATGGTGCGGGTGACGTTCATGCCCGGCGGCGGCGCGTCCACGTGCCACCGGAGGCCGTCCCAGCGCGCGAGGAACGCGTTCATCCCCACCGCGTAGGCGCTGGTGCCCGAGTGGACCCACAGATCGCGCATCGACGGCTGGTAGCTGAGCACCGCAGGCCCGCCCGTGCCGGCGCGCTCGAGGCGCCCGAAGGCGGACAGGAAGTAGACCGCGCCGCCGCGCGGGTCCGCCCACGGTCCACGGTCCACCGTGCCGCTCCGGCGCGTGAATCGCGTGCGGCCGATATCCGTCCACGTGGCGCCGTTGTAGCGGAACCAGGCCCGGTCGGTGTTGCCGGTCTCTCCAACGGCGTAGATCTCCGACGGCGACACGGCCGCAATCGAGACCGAGCGGCCGCCGAGGCCGGCGGTCGTCAGGTTCTGCCAGCCGCTTCCGGTCCAGCTCAGGATGGCCGTCCCCCCGGCCACCACGAACGCCTGCCCGGGCCCGGGGCACGTCAGGTCTGTCTTGGGAGCGAACCCCGAGGTCACCGCTGACCAGGTCGTCCCGTCGAACCGGAAGAGCGAGCCGGCGGACGTCGAGACCGCCGCAAACGCCTCGTTAGGTCCGGTGATGCACACGCTGGTCGCCCGGTTCGGGCTCGGGAGCACGTACCGGGTCCAGGTCTGCGTATCGCCCATCCAGACCACGCCGGAGCTCCCGCCGGCAATCACCAGCTTCTGGTTTCCGACCGTGATCGAGGCGACCGAGAAGAGATCGTCGGTGATACCGGACACCTTCGTGATCGATGTCCCGTCGAACTTGTACAGGCCGTTTCCATGCGCGAGGTAGGCCTCGCTGGTCGAGAGCGCCGACATCCCGCGGAACGGCTGGGCCGGGGGCGCCGCGGTGGCGATGACGCGCCGCCAGGCGCCGTTCTCGAAGATCGACAGCTGCGCGTACGACTGGAGACTCTGGCCCACGACGAACTGCGCCGGTCCCAGCGTGAGGCCGTAGATCACCGGCGCTCCGCCTGACGCGGGCACGACGCCGGCCGTAGGCCCGTAGAAGAAGTCCGGGATCTGCGGGCCGCCGAGCCGGAGCGCGTCGTCCGGCTCCCAGGTGGCCGCCGCGACCCGGCTCGCCTGGAGGTCGATCGGGGGGATGTTCGGGATGCGGCCCGGCGCCACATCGTACGGGCCGAGCAGCACCGCGTCGTACGAATCGACCAGCACGTCGTCCTCGTCCAGGCTGAAGCTGCCTGCCACGAGCGCGGCGACGACCCACACCGAACAGGCGTCGCGCGATCCCAGCCGGGTCTGGTCGCCGAGGCAGGCCGTCAGATTGAGCTCCAGCGGGAGCTGGTGCTCCGCCTGGGCCGGCGCGCGGACGACGGCCAGCGGGATCGTATCGGTGGCGTTGAAGTAGACCACGCCCACGATCAGGTCGTCGGCACCGCCGACGGCCGGCGCGATGCCGCCGACGGCGATCTGCAGCGACACGCGCGGCCCCGCCCCCGTGGGCACCGTGAGTTCCTTGTCGATGCACGCCGTGGAGAGCAGGGCCCCGAGAAGCCCCGTGCGGCGGAACGCATTCGCTGTTCCCCATCCCCCGGGGCCCGGCATTACCGTCCCCTCCGCGACGCCAGACTGATACCCAACGTGACACCGCTTCCCGCGCTTTTCGTCTTTCCGGTGTCGAAGGACCCGGCTTGCCCCCGCAGCACGATCCGCATGACGGACCCGCGGCGCGGCAGCTCCAGGCCGACCGAGACGCCACCCGCCAATGTGGCCATCCCCACCAGCGCGTCGGTGAACGCGAGACCCGAGTGGCGCCGCACGTCTGCGCCGAGCACCAGCCCGGCGCGGCCCGCCG